>NZ_JBEZDE010000129.1:0-1003 GCF_040648115.1 Nocardia sp. NPDC049190 | reverse complement strand
CGCGCAAGACGCTCCAACCCCCGCACCGACTCCACCCCCAACGAACAACTCGCAGTAGCACCCCGCTGAGACATCACCACCGGCCGCGGCCGATCGATCGGCAGGTACAGCTCTTCGGTGATCCCGTCCAGCGCTTCGCTCCAGTATCTGATCTGCTGGGCAGACAGTGATTCCGGATCATCGGGCGAGCCGAGGGCAGCGCGTTGCCACAGGGCGTAGTCCGCGTACTGGACCGGCAGCGGTGTCCAGGACGGGGCGTCCCCGACCGCGCGTGCGGCATACGCGGCTGCCACATCACGCGCCAGCGGTGTCATGGAAAACCCGTCCGCCGCGATGTGATGCACCACGACAGCCAACACATACTCGGGTATCTCGGTACCGACCACACCGAACAACCTGGCACGCACCGGCACCTCGGCACTCACATCGAAACCCGCGGTCACGAACTCGGTCACCGTCTCGACCAACCGGGCCGCATGCACCGCCACCACGGCCAACTCCCGACCCACCTCCTCGACAGGCTCGACCACCTGGACCAGCATTCCGTCACGCTCGGGATAGCGCGTACGCAACGACTCGTGCCGGCACAGCACATCGACCATGGCCGAACGCAAAGCCTCGACGTTCAACTCACCACGCAACCGGATCACGATCGGCATGTTGTACGCCCCGGAACCGGTGTCGTACTGGTTGAGGAACCACATCCGCTGCTGAGCCGGCGCCAACGCCACCCGATCAGGCCGCGGCCCAGCCACCAAAGCCGGACGCCGCCGACCCGTACCCTCATGCCCCTCGACACGAACCGCCAGCCCCGCCACCGTCGGCGCCTCGAACATCAACTGCACCGGAATCTCCGCGTCCAACACAGCCCCCAACCGCGCCGCGACCCGCGTCGCAACCAAGCTGTTACCACCCAGAGCGAAGAACGAGTCATCCACCCCCACCCGCTCGACACCGAGAATCTCGGCGAATACTTGCGCGATAACCTGCTCGACCGGTGTGC
>NZ_JBEZDE010000127.1:0-1053 GCF_040648115.1 Nocardia sp. NPDC049190 | reverse complement strand
ATCGCTGTAGTCATTCGAAGGTGTCGAGGATGTCATGAAGCCGCACTTTGTCGTAATTCACCGTTGGCGTGATCGTTATGCGGACTACTCTCGCTATATTGATCACCGCCGGAACGTGGTGACCTATGTCTGTACCGAGATCGCTCGGTCGTCGGTGCCGGACGATGCGGCGGCGGTGGTCACGGTTGTTGATGCCGACGATGTCGCGGTCATGCGTGCCGCGTTGGGCGAGTTGGCTGGTCGTTTCGGGCAGCCCTTGCGTATTGTCGCCCTCAATGAGCGTGACCTCGGGATGGCTGCGCTGTTGCGTGTGGATTTCGATCTGCCGGGGCATCGTCCTAACGATGTCGCCAGGTTCCGAGACAAGTTGGATATGTGCCGGGTTGTTGCGGATGCGGGTATTCCTCTGCCGGCTTTCGCTGATGCTCCTGATACCGGCGCGGTGCTGGATTTCGCGGAGGTGCATGGGTGGCCGGTGATTGTCAAACCGCGGCTCGGTCTTGCGAGTCGTGGTGTGATCCAGTTGAATTCTTCGTTCGACGCGGCCCAGTTGGTCGAGTCGGCGGCCGAGCCGCGGCTGGTGCAACAGTTCTGTCCGGATGACATCTTGCATATCGATGGTCTGTGGACGGGTGCGGAGTTGCGGCCTTGGCGCGCGTCGCGTTACCTGACCAAGTGCGCCGATTTCGATCGTGCGGGTGTGCTCAGTTCTGTGGAGATCGATGATCGTGATCTGCTGGCTCATCTCGAAGTGTTCACGGGTACGGTGTGCGCGGAGTTGAGTGGCGCCGATCCGCTGGTATTTCATCTCGAGGTTTTCCTGGGGCGTGAGCGGGATGGTGTCCCGCGGATCCAGTTCCTGGAGATCGGTGCGCGTCCGGGCGGTTCGGAGATTCCGTTTTTGTGGCGGGAGGTGCACGGTTACGATCTGATGGCCGCTGCCGCCGATATCCAGTTGGGCCGTCGCCCTCGGTCGGATCCGCTCCCGAGTTCCAGGGTGGCGGGATGGCTTCTGGTCAAGCCATCGATTCCGTTGCCGTGCACTGTCACGGC
>NZ_JBEZDE010000126.1:0-1055 GCF_040648115.1 Nocardia sp. NPDC049190 | reverse complement strand
CGCACATCCCCGATGTTAGCCACATGGCTGTGCAGGGCTAATCCGTCGACGAACTTCTTGCCCGCGTCCACACCGCCACGCAGCTCGAACGCGACGACCGCTCCCGCGCCCTTCGGCGCAAGCCGCTGCCCGCGCTCATACCAAGGCGATGAGGGCAGACCCGCGTAGTGGACTTTCTCGACCTCGGGGTGTGCGTTGAGGAATTCGGCGACGGTTTGCGCGTTCTGGACGTGGCGTTCGATGCGCAGGCTGAGTGTTTCGATGCCTTGGCTGATCAGGAAGGCGTTGAAGGGGGAGATCGCGGCGCCGAGGTCGCGCAGCAGTTGTACGCGTGCTTTGAGTGCGTAGGCGGGTGCGCCGAGGTCGGCGTAGACGATGCCGTGGTAGCTGGGGTCGGGGGTGGTGAAGCCGGGGAATCGGGGTTGGGTGTGTTGGTCGGTGGTGGTCCAGTCGAAGGTGCCGCCGTCGATGATGACGCCGGCGATGGCGGCGCCGTGTCCGCCGAGGTATTTGGTGGCGGAGTGTACGACGATGTCGGCGCCGTGGGTGAAGGGTTGGATGAGGTAGGGGGTGGCGACGGTGTTGTCGACGATCAGTGGGATGCCGTGGTGGTGGGCGAGGTCCGCGATTCCGGGGATGTCGAGGATGTGATTTTGTGGGTTGGCGATGGTTTCGCCGTAGCAGGCTTTGGTGTTCGGGCGGATCGCTGTGCGCCATTGGTCGAGGTCGTCGGGGTTGTCGACGAAGGAGACTTCGATGCCGAGTTTGGGCAGGGTGTAGTGGAACAGGTTGTAGGTGCCGCCGTAGAGGCGTGGGCTGGAGACGATGTGGTCGCCGGCGGCGGCGAGGGTGAGGATGGCGATGGTTTCGGCGGCTTGGCCGGAGGCCAGTAGTAGTGCGGCGACGCCGCCTTCGAGGGCGGCGATGCGTTGTTCGATCGCGTCTTGGGTGGGGTTCATGATCCGGGTGTAGATGTTGCCCGGTTCGGTGAGTCCGAATAGTGCGGCGGCGTGGGTGGTGTCGCGGAAGGTGTAGGAGGTGGTCTGGTAGATCGG
>NZ_JBEZDE010000125.1:0-1075 GCF_040648115.1 Nocardia sp. NPDC049190 | reverse complement strand
GACGTCGAGGATGGGTGTGGTCGAATGCGTATTTCTGCTCCGATGACCGTCTCGGCTTTGGTGGTTGCTGGTGTGGTGATGAGTGGTTCGGCGGTGGATCCGTCTGCGGCGGTGCGGGCGCGGGAGGGGTTGTCGGTGGGGGCGGGGGGTGTGGTGGGTTTGTCTCGGGTGGTGGGGTTGTTGCCGGTGGTGGAGGGGCCGCGCAGGTTTCGGGCGTTTGTTCCGTGGGGTGTGGGGCGGGGGTTGCGTGAGGTGCCGTTGCCGGCGGTGGGGGGTGGGTTGGGGATTCCGGAGGTGGTGTTGGCGGCGTATCGGAATGCGGAGTTGGCGTTGGCGTCTTCGATGCCGGGGTGTGGGGTGTCGTGGAATTTGTTGGCGGGGATCGGGCGGATCGAGTCGGGGCATGCGGGGGGTGGGCGTACGGATTCGGCGGGGACGACGTTGGGTCGGATCGAGGGTCCGGTGTTGGATGGTCGTTCGCCGGGTGATGAGGTGGTTCGGGACGGGCATGGTGGTTTTGCGCGGGCGGTGGGTCCGATGCAGTTTCTGCCGGAGACGTGGAATTCGTTCGGGGCTGACGGTAATGGTGATGGGGTGGCCGATCCGAATAATGTGTTCGATGCGGCGTTGGGGGCGGGGAAGTATTTGTGTTCGGGGGGTTTGGATTTGCGTGATCCGGGGCAGGAGTTGCGGGCGGTGTTGCGGTACAACAATTCGTTGTCGTATGCGGCGAATGTGTTGAGTTGGTCCGCGGCTTATCGTGGTGGTGGTTCGTCGACGCGGGTGCCGGTGGTTCCGCGGTGGGTTCCGCCGGGCGGGCTACCGGGGGGTGGGTTGCCGGGGGGTAGGTCGGATAGGGGGGCGATCGTTCCCGTTGTTCCGGGTGTTGACCCGGTGCTGCCGCCTTACAGTTTGCCGGTGGTGCCGCTGGCTCCGGCTCCGGTCGAGGTGATGATCAGTGTTCCGGGTTTGCCGCCGATTCCGTGCGGGGTCTTCTGTCCGGCTCCGGTTCCGGTTGCGCCGCCGGCGGATCCGTGTCTGATGCGGGCGGTTCCGGCGCCGATGCCGCGTTCGG
>NZ_JBEZDE010000124.1:0-1089 GCF_040648115.1 Nocardia sp. NPDC049190 | reverse complement strand
GTGGTCGTGGCGGTCGACCGAAATCCGATCTGGTGTTGAGCGATGCCGAACGCGCGCAACTGATTTCGTGGTCGAGGCGGGCCAAGACCGCTCAGTTTCTGGCGATGCGGGCCAGGATCGTGCTGGCTTGCGCCGAGGGGGAGACGAACAAGCGTGTCGCAGCCGATCTCGGTGTCGACGAGTCGACCGTGATCCGCTGGCGGGCCAGATTCGTCGCGGCCCGGCTCGATGGCCTGGCCGATGAGCAGCGTCCGGGGCGGCCGCCGTCGATCCTGCTCGACCAGGTCGAGGATGTAGTGATCGCGACATTGGAATCGGCCCCCGGCAAAGACACCCATTGGTCACGGTCATCGATGGCCACGCGGACCGGGCTGTCGAAATCGACCATCGGCCGGATCTGGCGCAAGTTCGACCTCAAACCACATCTACAGGATTCGTTCAAGTTGTCCACCGACCCGCTGTTCGTGGAGAAAGTGGTCGATGTCGTTGGCCTGTACCACAATCCGCCGGAGAAGGCGATCGTGCTCTGTGTCGATGAGAAGAGCCAGATCCAGGCTCTGGACCGCTCACAACCGGTGCTGCCGATGATGCCGGGCATGCCCGAACGCCGCACCCACGACTACCTGCGCCACGGCATCACCAGCTTGTTCGCCGCGTTCAACATCGCCAACGGCACCGTCATCAGCGCACTGCACCGCCGCCACCGCGCCATCGAGTTCCGCAAGTTCCTGGTCACCATCGACAAGGCCGTGCCACGCGAGCTCGACGTGCACCTGGTCTGCGACAACTACGCCACCCACAACACCGCCGAGGTCAAAACGTGGCTGGCCCGGCATCCCCGCTTCCACATCCACTTCACCCCCACCGGCTCGAGCTGGATGAACCAGGTCGAACGCTGGTTCGGCCTGCTCACCGACAAACTCATCCGCCGCGGCGTCCATACCTCGGTCAAAGCCCTCGAAGACGACATCACGGACTGGATCGACACCTGGAACGACAACCCGCGCCCCTTCCGCTGGACCAAAACCGCAGACGAAATCCTGAAATCCCTCGCCGACTACCTCGCCAAAATCAACCCGACAACACCCC
>NZ_JBEZDE010000123.1:0-1102 GCF_040648115.1 Nocardia sp. NPDC049190 | reverse complement strand
GATCGGCCGCGGCCGGTGGTGATGTCTCAGCGGGGTGCTACTGCGAGTTGTTCGTTGGGGGTGGAGTCGGTGCGGGGGTTGGAGCGTCTTGCGCGGGAGCGTAGTTCGTCGTTGTTCATGGTGGTGCATTCGGCTTTGGTGGTGTTGTTGGCGCGGTTGAGTGGTAGTGGTGATATTGCGATCGGTACGCCGATCGCGGGGCGGGGTGGGGTTGTGTTGGATGAGGTGGTGGGGATGTTCGTCAATACTTTGGTGTTGCGGACGGGTGTTGATCTGGATGAGTCGTTCACCGGTTTGCTCGAGCGGGTGCGGCGGGTTGATTTGGATGCTTACGCTCATGCTGATGTGCCGTTCGAGCAGCTTGTGGATGTTCTTGCTCCGCAGAGGTCGCAGTCTCGTCATCCGTTGTTCCAGGTGTTGTTGGCGTTTCAGAATCTGGAGCGTGTGGAGTTGGCGTTGCCGGGGTTGGAGGTGTCGGTTGTCGATCTGCCGAGCGAGGTGTCGCGTTTCGATGTGCAGTTCGTTGTGTCGGATGATGTGGATACCGGTGGGTTGAGGATCGCGGTCACTTATGCCACGGATTTGTTCGATGCCGCGACGATCGATTCCTTGACTCGGCGGTGGGTTCGGATCTTGGAGTCGGTGGCTGTCGATCCGATGGTGTCGGTGGCTGGGATCGAGGTACTCGAGGCTGGTGAGCGGGCGGATCTGCTCACTCGTGGTGGTGTGCCGACCGCGGCGCCGGTCACGTTGGCTGATCTGCTCGCTGCCGCGGTCGCGCGGGATCCCGACGCTACCGCGATCGTGTTCGAGGGTGAGCGGTTGAGTTATCGAGAGCTCGACGAGCGGTCGAACCGGCTGGCTCGGCTACTCATCCAGCATGGTGTGGGTCCGGAGGATGTCGTCGCGATCGGGATCCCGCGTTCTGTGGAGTCGGTTCTGGCTGTCTGGGCGGTCGCCAAGTCCGGGGCTGCTTTCCTGCCGATCGACCCGACCTATCCGGCCGAACGTATCAACCACATGTTGACCGATTCTCGGACCGTTATCGGGTTGACCACCACGATCACCCGCACGCGACTACCCGATTCGACCACGTGGGTGA
>NZ_JBEZDE010000122.1:0-1146 GCF_040648115.1 Nocardia sp. NPDC049190 | reverse complement strand
CCGACCTCCGCTCCTGAGTCGGTGAGCATGTGTTCGATTCGGCCGGTGGGATAGTTGGGGTCGATTGGTACGAATGCGGCGCCTGTTTTGGCGATCGCCCAGGTGGCCAGGACGGATTCGATCGAGCGTGGTAGTCCGATCGCGACGCTGGTTTCCGGTCCGGCTCCGTGGTCGATGAGTAGTCGTGCCAGCCGGTTGGATCGGGTGTCGAGTTCGTTGTATGTCCAGCGTCGGTCCTCGCAGACCACCGCGACCGCGGCAGGGTCTGTGCCTACCGCTGCGGCCAACAGTTCCGGTAACACCCGTCCGGGCACGGCCGGGATACCCGAGATCGAGGTCAGTTCACGATATTCGGTCGCGGACAGCAGGTTCAGCCGACCCAGTGGCAACTCCGGATCGTCGGTGAGGTGACCGATCACGCGCAGGACCCGTTGCAGGGTCGCGTTCATCGCGTCACGGTCGAAGAATTCCGGTAAATATTTGATTCTCACGTGTAGTCGCGTGTCGACATGCGCGACCACCCCGAGCGGGTAGTGCGCGGCGTCGGTACCGGCCACACCCAGCAACCGCATCCCGGCGATATCGGTATCGGTGGTCAGTCCCGCGCGGTCGACCGGATAGGACTCGAACACGGTCATCGTGTCGAATACCGCACCCGGACCCGCTACCCGCTCGATATCGACCAAACCCACATGATGGTGATCGAGCAACATGGTCTGCTCGGCCTGGATCCGATCGAGTAGCTGCCCCAGGCTCTCGGTACTGTCCAGACGCACCCGCACCGGCAACGTATTCACCAACAACCCGACCATCGACTCGACACCCGCAAGCTGCGGTGGCCGCCCGGAGACCGTGGAACCGAACGTGACATCCTCGCGGGAAGTCAACTCCCCCAACACCACCGCCCACGCCATCTGAACCACCGTGTTCAGAGTGATCCCCCGAGCCTTCACGAAATCTGTGAGTGTCGTGGTTTGTTCCTCACTCAATTCACCGAGCACATCCCGTGATTCGGTGTAACGACGACCCGGATCGACCGCGGCCACCAAGGTCGGCTCGTCCACACCATCGAACACACCAGCCCACACCCCGAGCGACGCAGCCCGGTCCTGCCCGACCAGCCACGCCAAGAAGTCCCGATAGGGA
>NZ_JBEZDE010000121.1:0-1151 GCF_040648115.1 Nocardia sp. NPDC049190 | reverse complement strand
CGGCGCTGTCGCGGGCGCAGGCGTCGGGTGCGGCTGCGGCTGCGGCTGCGGCTGCGGCTGCGGCTGCGGCTGCGGCTGCGGCTGCGGCTGCGGCTGCGGCTGCGGCTGCGGCTGCGGCTGCGAGCACATGTTTCCCTCACCTCGGCTGACGGTTCCGCTAGACCAGGACGACCCGTGATCTATGGCACATAGTGCGCCGCTATCTGCCATAAATCCTTAGCACCGGATTCCGGCGAATGCTCCCCGAACCCCCGTATCCGGGGCGGCATAGCACTATTTGTGTCGGTCCCGCATGCGAGGCTGTCAGCACATCTGCTGGTGGTGGGGAGGGAGGCCAATATAGCCGAGACTGACGAGCAGCCCAAGGTGCGACTGGTCGTGCACTGCCGGCGCTGTCACGGCTGGCTCATGTCACCAGAGTCGGTCGCCCGCCGCATCAGCCCGACCTGCGAGGCCCGTGAGCGCGCCGAACTGCTCGCCGCCGCTGCGCGGCGGCCGCGTGAGCTGACCTTGTTCGACATCGCAGCCGCCGAACGCCTTCGATTGGGGGTGATCAGGTTTCGTGTAGTGGACTACCCCTACAAAGATGCTGTTACCGGACCTGGATCTCGCTACCAGATGGGGGGTGTGGTTCTCATCGTTACCAGGCACTCGCTGAGCACTGCTCCGACCGTGGTTATGTTTGTCCATTTAGAGAGAAAAGGAACCATCATTTCTCTCGATTTCTCGTGCGCCCATCCTGATGGCCTGCGCGAGATTTCGCCAGCCGTCCGTCGCAGAATGCGCACCTCTTGGGATCTGTCTACGCAAAATATCCCTGATGGCTACGCAGAAATCGCTGAGTTTCCTCATTCTCCTATCCCGAACTCGAATCCACCGCGTCGGCCCGGCGTCTGGTGTCGGATGTGGTGTCGCGGGTCGGTCGGTGATGTGGGCGTGGCCGGTCCGCCGGTCTGTCGATTTTCGACTATCGGCCGGAGATGATTTCGCCGGTCAAGTCCGCGGGGGGAAATCTTCTGGTCGGCTCTGCCACAAGGCATCCTTCTTGTCGGACGGCGAATTCCCAGGACTTCTCGCGGTCCACGGTGTCGGGAATTTTGGTAGCTGTATCGACGATGTCGTAGGCGATTCTGGTCGGTCATGGGCCCCGA
>NZ_JBEZDE010000120.1:0-1158 GCF_040648115.1 Nocardia sp. NPDC049190 | reverse complement strand
CGCCGCAGATCGGGTTCAACTACCTCGGCCGCGTTTCGGTGGGGATGTCCGAAGACAGGCAAGCGGTCGGGTGGATACCCGTCGACGACGGCGGCCGTTGGGACAGCGAACTCGCCGGTGCCCGAAACCCGGACATGCCGATACCCGCGGTACTCGATATCAATGCCCACACCCTCGACGACGGGAACCGACCACGGCTACGGGCCAGCTGGTCATATCCGGTCGGAGTACTCACCGCCGCCGAGGTGCGTGAAATAGCAGACTCGTGGACCCGAATATTGACCCTGTTGGCGACAAACACCCACCGAACCGCAACCAGTGCCGCAACCAGTGCCGGTGCTGGAGCGGGTGCTGGTGTTGGTGTCGGAGTGGGTGCTGGTGTTGGTGTTGGAGTGGGTGCTGGTGTTGGAGTGGGTGCTGGTGTTGGAGTGGGTGCCGGTGCCGGTGCCGGTGCCGGTGTTGGTTTTGGTGGTCGGACGCCGTCGGATCTGGATTTGGTTCGACTCGGTCAGTCCGAGATCGAGCGGCTCGAGGACCGGTATCCGACGTTGAGCGATGTGTGGCCGTTGACCCCGCTACAGGCAGGACTGCTGTTCCACGCGACAGTGGCCGAGGAATCGGTGGACGCCTACATGGTGCAGTTGGTCCTCGACCTGGGTGGGCAGGTCGACCCTGCCCGGCTACGCCGAGCCGGGCAGACACTACTGGACCGGCATCCGAACCTACGCGCCTCGTTCGTCACCGACACCGACACCGGACCGGTCCAAGTCATCACCGACCACCTCGAAGCACCCTGGTCAGAACTCGACCTCTCCGGACTGGACGAGCCCGCACGCGACCGGGAATTCGACCGGTTGATGACCACGGACCGGGCAACCCGGTTCGACCCGGCTCACGCCCCGCTGCTGCGCTGGATGCTGGTCACCCTCACACCCGAACACTCTCGGCTGGTACTGACCAACCACCATCTGTTGCTGGATGGCTGGTCCACACCACTACTACTGAAAGAACTACTGGTGGCCTACGCCACCAACAGCGACACGACGATACTGCCAACTGTCGCTCCCTATCGGGACTTCTTGGCGTGGCTGGTCGGGCAGGACCGGGCTGCGTCGCTCGGGGTGTGGGCTGGTGTGTTCGATGGTGTGGACGAGCCGA
>NZ_JBEZDE010000119.1:0-1236 GCF_040648115.1 Nocardia sp. NPDC049190 | reverse complement strand
CTAGTGCCGCATCAGGCTACGTTTGCCCTGTTGACGATTTCGTGTAGCCGTTGGTCCTCGACGTGCTTGTTCCGCCAGATGATGTAGCGCCGAATCATGGACGCCTGTTCGCGGTGACTGCCGTGGTCGGTGCCGTCGAGCGCGAAGTACCGCAACGCAGTGAACTGCGCCTCGATACGGTTCAACCATGAACTATTCGTCGGCGTGTACGCGATCTCGACGTTGTTCTCCTCGGCCCACTGGGCGACCCGTTGGCACTTCTTCGTCGTCAGATGCGGCGAGAAGTTGTCGCACACGATCGCCATGCGGACCTCGACCGGATACAAGGTGCGCAGGTACCGGCAGAACTCGAGAAACTTCGTGCGGTTCTTCGTGGACTTGACATGCCCATACAGCTTGTCCTTACCGAGGTCGTACGCGGCGAACAAATGCCGCACCCCGTGCGGACGGGTATAGGTTGCCCGCCGACGGCGCCTGGGTTCGCGATCCGGATCCTTGTGCTTGCCCCCACGTTCGGCCCACTGCCGGCCCGGATGCGGCTGCAAGTTCAAAGGCCCGAACTCGTCGAGGCAGAAGATCACCTGTGGCTCATCGGAGTCGGGTACGACCTCGCCGTCGGCGATGGCGTACAGGTGCTCGACACGGGCCTTCTTGGCCTTGTAGTCCGGGTCTTTCGACCGCTTCCAGGTTTTCACTTTCTGAAACGAGACACCCTCCTCGCGGAGCAGCACGCGCAGACCCTCGTGGCTGATGTCGTCGACCACCCCCTCAGCGACCAGGAACTCGGCGAGTTTGGTCAGGCTCCAGGTCGAGAACGGCAGATCGTGTTCGGTCGGGGCAGATTTGGCGAGCTTCTTGATCTCGCGGCGCTCGGGCAGCGTGAACGTCTTCGGTCGGCCACCGGCGTATTTCGGGTACAGCGAATCGAATCCGTCGGCATTGAAGTTGTGGATCACATCGCGGACCCGGTCAGCGCTGGTAAAGCTGACCTCGGCGATCTTGGGCACCGGCATGCCCTGAGCGGAGAGCAGGATCATCTGAGCGCGCCGCCAGGTCACCACCGATCCGGTGCCGCGGCGGATGATCCGCACCAACCGTCTGCCGTCGTCATCGTCGAGCTCTCGCACCCGTACTCGCTCTGCCACCCGACCAGACTGACCGATGCCCTGACCGACACACCGCAACCTGTCGGCGTGTCGGTGACAACAGGGCAAAGGCTCCCGGGCGCGGCACTAG
>NZ_JBEZDE010000118.1:0-1257 GCF_040648115.1 Nocardia sp. NPDC049190 | reverse complement strand
CACGGCGTGTTCGTGTGGTTGTGCGCTGTGTGTGCGTAGCGTTGTTCGGCTGTGGTTTCGCGTGCCGTGTGTGCGCCCTTTCGAGTCTCACCTCGTCGACGCGACCACCGACTGGTGACGATGTGCCCTCTCATTCGGGTAGACGGCAACCGCCGGTTATCGCAGACAACCCGGCAGGGCGTCCGCCGGGCGGCGGTGAGCAGGCAGAAATTCCGGGCCTGTAGGCACGGCGTCCCCATTGTGGGGTTGCCTGTGCTCTACGACCGGGAAGTCACTGTGCCTGTCGTCGCATCGTGGGTCATCGACCCGCTACTCGGGAGGTTTCTGGCGCTGTCGCCCGGACACCGAGACGATCACTACCGCTCAGGGGCCGCCGTTGTCGGTTCGAGGCACGCGCAGGGTGGTCGGATCAGCGGCCGTGATGCCAGCTCCAGTCCCAGTGGCCGTCGCGGAAGCCATGCCATTCCCAGTAACCACGACCGAAGTCACAGTCGTTCCATTCATCGTGTCCGCGGCCCGGATTCCAGCGGAAGTTGCCCGTGTGGTCGCAGTCACGACCCCATCCATGATCATGGTCCCACCCGGTGTGCGCCACCGGAGCCGCCATCGCGGGGGCCGCGACCAAGCCGGCGGGCAACGCGACCAAAGAGCCGAGGATGGCGGCTCCGGCCAACTTCCGACGTGTTGAGGTCTTTCTTCCCAACATGATTGATCCAATCCTTGTCCTGCTTACACCACGGATGTGGGGCAAGCATGACCCTAGGAACGAAAGCTGGCTGATAGCGTCGATCAACCTGTGGGGTAGCTGGGAATCCCCGGCCGGTGCGACAACTGCGTCGCGAAACGTCGAGAATGTCCGCGAAGCGTCAAGAAAATCCCTGAACTCCAGCATCTCCACAATGGACAACGCCGTACCTACCCGGCGACAGGCACGGTGACACACCGGCCGGAGAGCGCAGGCACTCCACAACGGCGACGCCGTGCCTACCCGCCTACCGGCGCGCGATTCCTACCTGCTCACCGCCGATCGACAGACGGATTCCCGGCGGTTGCCGACCCCGCGAGCGAGACACATCGTCACCAGTCGGTGAGTTCGACGAGGTGAGACTCGGGCGAACACTCCACGAATTGCTCGCGATTACTCGGCAGGCCGCCGACCTCTCGAACAAGTCACATCACCAGTGCGTGGTCGGGTCAACGAGGTGGAACTCGAAGCAACCCCGCACACGCCACGCGAAACCACACGAACACGCCGTA
>NZ_JBEZDE010000117.1:0-1264 GCF_040648115.1 Nocardia sp. NPDC049190 | reverse complement strand
TGGGCTGTCTCGGCTTGATGTCCGCCGGGTTGCGAGAGTCAGGACACCGATTGTAGGTGTCGATTGGTCTTCTCGAATTCGGTCGGGGTGAGCCAGCCGAGGCTGGAGTGGCGGCGTTGCCGGTTGTGGAAGATCTCGATGTAGTCGAAGATCGCGTTGGCGAGTTCGGTGCGGGTCTTCCACTTCTTGCGGTCCAGCAGCTCGATCTGCATTCTGCTCCAGAAGGATTCGATCATCGCATTGTCGTAGCCGTCGCCGATGGTGCCCATCGACCCGACCAAGCCGGCCTCGGTGATGCGGCGACTGAAGGCCCATGAGGTGAACTGAGCGCCGTGATCGCTGTGGATGATCGTCGCATCGGGCGATCGCGCCGCGATGGCCATATCGAGCGCGCTGAGCACCAGAGACGCGGTTTGCCGAGAATCGATGGCCCAGCCGACGATTCGTCGGGAGTAGGCGTCGATCACCGCGCAGCAATACACTTTTCCTTCGCGAGTCGGATGTTCGGTGATGTCGGTGCACCACAGCTGGTTCTCCCGAGTCGCGGTGAAATTCCGGTTGACCAGATCCTCGTGGGTGGCGATGTCCTGCTTGCTGATATACCTCTTTCCGGCACCCGAGATACCTTGAACCCCAATGCGTTTCATGATCGAGTGCACCTGGCCAGAGCCAACCTCGATACCCATGCCGATGGTGAGCTCGGCGTGCATGCGGCGCACACCGTAGCAGCCGCGCGAGGCCACATGGATGGCCCGGATCGTTTCGGCGAGCATCTCGTGGCGCAGTCGGCGCTGGCTGGGTAATCGGTTGCGGTGATGGCGGTAGCCGCGCTCGGACACTCCGAGCACACGGCAGGCGGTGCGGATGCTGATTCCTTGCCCGGTCAAGGTCGAGACAGCCGGGAACCGCCTTTTGGGCCGATCGTGGTGTCGTCGAGAACCTTCGCGGCCAGCCGAGTCGCACGCAGTTCCTCTTCGAGTTGCTTGATCCTGTTCAGCGCATCCCTCAGTTGCGCCGATTCGACCGTGGACGTCCCGGGAGCCTCACCGCGGTCGACCAAGGCCTGATGTTTCCACCGATACAGCGTGGCCGCGGTGACTCCTAGATCACGGGCGACGTCGGCGACCTTGCGGCCTTCATCGACGACGAGGGCGACAGCGCGTTCACGGAACTGCGGTGAGTACATCATCGGCACGAGCGGAGATCCTTCCATCGAACGGATTGGAATCTCACAACTCAGCGGACAGAACCCCGAGACAGCCCA
>NZ_JBEZDE010000116.1:0-1278 GCF_040648115.1 Nocardia sp. NPDC049190 | reverse complement strand
CGACCAACATCTCCGCGAGCCCACCAACCGACAACCCCCCGGCCCCGGCCCCGGTGTCGATCCCGGTGTCGGTGTCGGTGTCGGTGTCGGTGTCGGTGTCGTGCGAGTGTTCGCGCCGCCACTGGGTTACCGCCACCGCCAACGCAGCCAACAACCCATCAGCGACACCGCCGTGGAACGCTGCGGGCACGTCGGTCAACAACGCAGCGGTCACCTCCGGTGACAATTCGACCTCGACCGTGCGCGCGGTCCCCGCGACATCGACCACGGGATCCAACCGACGCGACCCGATCACCGGATCGTTGTCCACCACCATCGCCCGCCACGCCCCGAGCTCCGCGACCCGCCCCGGGCGATGAGCCTCCTCGACAAGACCGTGCGCCCACCGACGCATCGAGGTCCCCACCGCAGCCAGATCCGGTGGCTGATCGGCCACGATCCGCGCCCACGCCACCGCAAGATCGGGCACCAACACCCGCCACGACACCCCATCGACCGCCGAATGATGCACCACCACCAACACCCGACCCGCCACCACCGCATCGGCCGGATCGAACCACACCACCTGCACGACGATCCCCGCACCCGGATCGAGCCGATCCGCGGCCGCATCCAACTCCGCCGCCACCAACCCACGCCACTGCTCGACGCTCGATGTCGACTCGGTCACCACACGATGAATGATGTCGTCGGCACGAACCACCCCGACCGGCAACACCTCCCACGCCCAACCCCCATCAGCAACCCGGCGTAGCCGCGCACGCAACATGTCATGCCGATCCAACACCGCCTGCACCGTGCCCGCCAACACCCGCCGATCGATCCCCGCAGGCAAACCCAACAACATCGCCTGCGAGAACCGACCGAACCCGGACTCGACCCCGGACTCGACCCCGGACTCGACCCCGGACTCGACCCCGGACTCGACCTCGGACTCGACCTCGGACTCGGCCTCGGCTCGGGGCTGCGTCTGCTCGAGTAGCCATCGCATGATCGGTGTCAACGCAATCGGCCCCACACCCCCGCCGGGCAGTTCTTCGGCAACAGCGACAGCAGCAGTGGTGTCGTGGACAGCGACCTGGGCCAGCCCGGCAACAGTTTTACGTTCGAACACATCCCGCGCGGAGAACACCAACCCCGCCGCCCTGGCCCGGGTCACCAACTGGATCGACATGATGCTGTCACCACCCAGAGCGAAGAACGAGTCATCCACCCCCACCCGCTCGACACCGAGAATCTCGGCGAATACTTGCGCGATAACCTGCTCGACCGGTGTGC
>NZ_JBEZDE010000115.1:0-1437 GCF_040648115.1 Nocardia sp. NPDC049190 | reverse complement strand
CTGCCGGCGCCTGTCTGCGCGCGAGGGGGTGCAGGGTAAGCCAGGCTGACTTGGTCAAAATCTCGAGCCCTGGGGCTGACCGCCGGGCGAGTTCTGCTGCGCGAGCCGTGGTGTAGGGTAAGCTGCCTGGAGTCGGCCGAGGGCAGGACGCCTTGCTGGCTGGTCCTGGCCTTCCTGTGGTGGTGTAGGGTAGGCCTGGTCGACTTTGCCTTGCGGCAGGGCCTAACCTGTAGGGCGTAGGTGTAGGGTAAGCTGGTGCTAGCTGGCCCGGGCCTTGACGTAGGGGTAGATTGATTCTGGTACACCCTGGAGTGGTGTAGGGTAAGCTGGTTTGGACGTGCCTGGGAGGCTGGTGTAGGGTATTTTAGCGGGAAATCGAAAAGTGGCCAACGAGGGTCGGGTGGCGGGGATGGCGTACTAGGCAGTATGTAGGGCCTATGGGGGAGGGGCCCCTGTGGCTGGTGCCGGGTAGGTAGAAGCGAAAGGGCTGTTAGCAGGCGCTCTGGCTCCTACGTGCTTTGCGAGAGAGGCCTTATGGCGGCGTGCTGGCCCTGGTCGTCGGTGGTGGCGCTAGGTAAGCTGATTTTGTCCTACCCTATAGTGGTGCCAGGTAAGCTGATTTTGACCTACCCTATAATGCTGCCGGGTAGGTTGATTTTAGTATACCTTATGGTGGTATAGGGTAACTGAGGGGTGCCTGGACTACCTACCCTAGACCCCACGACCACGTAAATAAGCCGCCGCGGGCGTATAGGGGCGACCTAGGAGAGGTCGGGGCCCCCTTTAGGGCGGCGTGGGCCTGCCTATATGCCTACCCTACTACTCCTGCTGCGCTGGCTGCGTTTTAGGTGGGCGGGGTGGTTATAGTGCTAGGCTGATGCTTTGTTACGTGCGGCTTCTGGTCAAGCCTGGCGGCCACCTGCTCCCTCTAGCGCCCCCCGTAGATGGGCATAGCGATAGCAGCGTACGCCAGGGCCTTCGGCCAGGGCCTCCCTATAGCGCTTCTAGCCTCTAAAGCCTCCTGGTGGCGCCTGTGTCGGGGTGCAGGGTAAGGCCTACCCTGAACCTACCCTGTACCATCTGGGGGCGGCGGCAAGGGCAAAAGAAATACGTGGGCTGGCTGCTGGCAGGCCTGGGGGCGCGCTGGTGCCGAGAAACCCGGCGCCGAGACGGGGGGGGTGGTGCGTTGTTGGAAATGTATGTTCGTGAGTCGATTTTTTGGATTTGCCATACAAATGAATTTTGCGGGAAATCAAAAGTGGCCAACGAGTGCCGGGTGGCGGGGGCGCCCCACCAGAGAGCTCGGAGGGTATGTGAGAGCGGGTGGCCAGTCGAGCAATCGGCCGGCCACAACACAACCGCAATCAAACAACTGTACCATATCTTGAAGACTTTCATTGCGTGGTCCCTTGAACAGGCTTGCAGGCTCCGGTCTCG
>NZ_JBEZDE010000114.1:0-1447 GCF_040648115.1 Nocardia sp. NPDC049190 | reverse complement strand
CGCGCGCCGGCGGCTGCTGCGGGTTGGTTTGATGCTGCTTTGCGTTTGTTGCCGGTGACTGGTGTGGATGAGCAGCGGTTCGGGTTGCTTGTGTCGCGGGCTGGTGCGTTGGCGTATTCGGGTGGTTTGCGTGATAGTCGGGTGGCGTTGGAGCAGGCGTTGGGGTTGCTTGGTCCTGATGCGTTGGGTGAACGGTTGCGGGTGGTCGCGATGATCGCGCGTGCCGATCATGGGCTCGGGCAGGTGGAGGAGGCTCGTCGTCTGCTGGTGGCGGCTTTGGCGGAGACCGCGGTGGATAGTGCGGATGCGGTGTCGCTGGAATTGGCGCTTGCCGAGAATTGCCTGATGAGGCGGCAGTGGGCGGAGGCTGTCGAGATCGCGTCGCGGGCTCGTGGGCAGGCCGAAGCGCTGGGTGATCCCGGGTTGTTGGTCGCGTCCAGTGCTCTGCTTGCCTTGTTGACCACCTATCAGGGTGACAAGGCTCGATCGCGCTACCTCGCGGACATGGTTGCCGGCCATATCGACGCCGGTGATGTCGTCATGGCGCCTGAGTTACTCGAGCCGTTGGCGAACCTGGTCGACGCCGAGATAGGGATCGACCAGGTTCGCGCGGCCAGCCGGCACGCCGAACGCGGGCTGAAGATCAGCCGCGCCACCGGACACGGACACGTCGTCGCTCGGTTCCTGGTCGGGGAAGCCGGCGCGAAAATGCTTCTGGGTCAGCTCGAAGGCGCACGACGCGCCGCGGAATCGGCTGTCGAGGTAGCACTACTGCTCGACAACGACCAACTCCGAACCACCGCCGAAGGCATGCGCTGCTTCGTCGAGACATTGGCCGGTGACCTCTCGGCCGCCACGCATGCCGGACAAGCGGCACTACAAGCGGTCGAGCGGGCGCCTGGCGCGCACTACGCTTGGCTGGCACGCGGGGCCTACGGTCAGGCACTCGTCGAAGCGGGTGACTACGAACGCGGCCGCCGCGAAATCCAATCGATCGGCGGATCGGAACTGTCGGAGATGCCACCGATCGTGCGTTCGTTCTTCGAGTCGGCGTTGGTCAAAGCCGAACTGGCGACCGGACGCATCGACGCGGCCGAAGCGATCGTGCACCGCATGCAGGACTTCACCTTCGGCCTACGCTCCCGCGAGGGACAGGTCCTGTATTCGCGAGCACTGACACACCTCGCGCGAGACGAGTTCGACGCCGCGGCCGCAACCGCCCAACAAGCATACGAGTGCTACACAGCTGTCGAAATGAGCGTGTGGGCCGCCCGAGCCCAACTCACCATGGGCCGCGCACTGACCCGATCCGGCCGAACCGACCCAGCAATCAGCGAACTCGAACTAGCCTACAACTCACTCCGAGACGCCGGCGCCACCCGCCTCGCCGACGAAACCGCCCACGAACTACGCACCCTCGGAAAACGCATACGACGCAGACCAGACG
>NZ_JBEZDE010000113.1:0-1496 GCF_040648115.1 Nocardia sp. NPDC049190 | reverse complement strand
TCCTGCCAGGGATCCGCGCGCAGGAAGCTGCCGGTGCCCGGCTTGCCCGCCGAACCCAGCTTGCTCATCTTCTTCGGTACCGGAGCGCCCTGATATTCCAGCGGGATCGGGTGACCGTGGTCATCGACCGGGCCCAGCGGTTGATGCACCTCGATGTACTCGCCGTGCGGCAGCCGCTTGATCACACCGGTCTCGATACCGTGCTCGAGCACGGCGCGGTCGCTGCGCTGCAAACCGATACAGAACCGGTAGGTCAGGAAGTAGGCGATCGGCGGCGCGATCAACAAACCGATACGCCCGATCCAGGTCGTCGCGTTCAACGAGATATCGAACTTCAACGCGACGATGTCGTTGACACACGACAACGTCAACACCACATAGAACGCGATCGCCATCGCACCGATCGCGGTACGGACCGGCACGTCACGAGGACGCTGCAACAGATTGTGATGCGCACCCGTGTCACCGGTGAGCCGCTTCTCGATCCACGGATAGGCGATCAACACCGTGAACACCAAACCCATGATCAACGCCACCCAGAACACCGCCGGCACCGTATACCGCCCCAGATACAACTCCCACGGCGGCATCAACCGCGCCAAACCATCGGTCCACATCATGTAGAAGTCCGGCTGCGAACCCGCCGACACCTGCGACGGATTGTAGGGACCCAGGTTCCAGATCGGGTTGATCTGCAACACCCCACCCATGATCGCCACGATACCGAGCGTGAAAGCGAAAAACGCACCCTGATCAGCCGCGAACACCGGCACGATCCGCGCACCGACCACATTGTTCTCGGTCCGACCCGGCCCCGGGAACTGGGTGTGCTTCTGATACCAGACCAACGCCACATGCGCCGCGATCAACGCCAGAATGATGCCCGGGAACAACAACACATGCGCGACATACAGACGCGGGATGATGATCTCACCCGGGAAGTCACCACCGAAGATCAACCAGTGCATCCAGGTACCCACGATCGGGATACTCATCGTGATACCACCGAACGCCGCCCGCAACCCCGTACCCGACAACAGATCATCCGGCAGCGAGTACCCGAAAAACCCTTCGAACATCGCCAAGATCAACAACAACGACCCGATCACCCAGTTCGCCTCACGCGGCTTACGGAACGCACCGGTGAAGAAGATCCGGAACAGATGCACGATGATCGACGCCGCGAACAACAACGCCGCCCAATGATGCACCTGGCGGACGAACAACCCACCCCGCACCTCGAACGACAGATTCAACGCCGTCTCATACGCCCGCGACATCGTCACACCACGCAACGGCTGATACGACCCGTTGTAGACCACCTCGGTCATCGACGGATCGAAGAACAACGTCAGATACACACCCGACAGCAACAGAATGATGAAGCTGTACAACGCGATCTCACCCAACAAGAACGACCAATGCGTCGGAAAGACCTTGTTGATCGACCGCTTGACGAATGCCGCGGCACGATACCGCTCATCCGCCTCATCGGC
>NZ_JBEZDE010000112.1:0-1658 GCF_040648115.1 Nocardia sp. NPDC049190 | reverse complement strand
AACAAGGTAGCCGTACCGGAAGGTGCGGCTGGATCACCTCCTTTCTAAGGAGCACAGTACCGATTGCAGACAAACGTTCTGCACGGTCAGCTCATGGGTGGAACGTTGATTAGTTGGCACGGTTTCCAAAACCCTCTGTAAGTACTGCTTCGGCGTGGAACACAGTGAGGTGGAGGGGATCGTGCTTGGCACGTTGTTGGGTCCTGAAGGTACGGCCGTAAGGTCATGTCTTCAGTGCCGGCCCCAGTGAACTTGATTCCTTGTGGATCAGGGTGATGGGTGGCTGGTCGTTGTTTGAGAACTGCACAGTGGACGCGAGCATCTGTGGCCAAGTTTTTAAGGGCGCACGGTGGATGCCTTGGCACCAGGAACCGATGAAGGACGTGGGAGGCCGCGATAGTCCCCGGGGAGCTGTCAACCAAGCTTTGATCCGGGGGTTTCCGAATGGGGAAACCCGGCAGTCGTCATGGGCTGTCACCCGCTGCTGAACACATAGGCAGTGTGGAGGGAACGAGGGGAAGTGAAACATCTCAGTACCCTCAGGAAGAGAAAACAACCGTGATTCCGGGAGTAGTGGCGAGCGAAACTGGATGAGGCCAAACCGTATGCGTGTGATACCCGGCAGGGGTTGCGCATGCGGGGTTGTGGGATCTCTCTTTCACAGTCTGCCGGCTGTGAGACGAGTCAGAAACCGTTGATGTAGGCGAAGGACATGCGAAAGGTCCGGCGTAGAGGGTAAGACCCCCGTAGCTGAAACATCAACGGCTCGTTTGAGAGACACCCAAGTAGCACGGGGCCCGAGAAATCCCGTGTGAATCTGGCGGGACCACCCGCTAAGCCTAAATATTCCCTGGTGACCGATAGCGGATAGTACCGTGAGGGAATGGTGAAAAGTACCGCGGGAGCGGAGTGAAATAGTACCTGAAACCGTGTGCCTACAAGCCGTGGGAGCGTCGCTGTATGTGCTTGCACATTCAGTCGTGACTGCGTGCCTTTTGAAGAATGAGCCTGCGAGTTTGCGGTGTGTAGCGAGGTTAACCCGTGTGGGGAAGCCGTAGCGAAAGCGAGTCCGAATAGGGCGATTGAGTAGCACGCTCAAGACCCGAAGCGGAGTGATCTAGCCATGGGCAGGTTGAAGCGGAGGTAAGACTTCGTGGAGGACCGAACCCACCAGGGTTGAAAACCTGGGGGATGACCTGTGGTTAGGGGTGAAAGGCCAATCAAACTCCGTGATAGCTGGTTCTCCCCGAAATGCATTTAGGTGCAGCGTCGTGTGTTTCTTGCCGGAGGTAGAGCACTGGATAGGCGATGGGCCCTACCGGGTTACTGACCTTAGCCAAACTCCGAATGCCGGTAAGTGAGAGCACGGCAGTGAGACTGTGGGGGATAAGCTCCATGGTCGAGAGGGAAACAGCCCAGAGCATCGACTAAGGCCCCTAAGCGTACGCTAAGTGGGAAAGGATGTGGAGTCGCAGAGACAACCAGGAGGTTGGCTTAGAAGCAGCCACCCTTGAAAGAGTGCGTAATAGCTCACTGGTCAAGTGATTCCGCGCCGACAATGTAGCGGGGCTCAAGCGTACCGCCGAAGTCGTGTCATTCACACATATAGGGCCAACGCCTGTGTGGATGGGTAGGGGAGCGTCGTGTGCCGGGTGAAG
>NZ_JBEZDE010000111.1:0-1707 GCF_040648115.1 Nocardia sp. NPDC049190 | reverse complement strand
GGCGCAGGGTATTACACAACGGGCTATAACACTCCCCGAGGGGAGCCACATTCCCGAAGCCTTTATCCCCCGCGCCAAACTGATGCTGGCCTGTGCCCGGCAAAGTGCACCAGCGAGAACGCTGGATGATTCACCGGGCCCAAGTCTGGTCATAGGCGCTTCCCTTTCAACAATTTCACGTACTTTTTAACCCTCTTTTCAAAGTGCTTTTCATCTTTCGATCACTCTACTTGTGCGCTATCGGTCTCTGGCCGGTATTTAGCTTTAGAAGACATATACCTCCCATTTTGAGCAGCATTCCCAAACTACTCGACTCGTCGAAGGAGCTTTACATAGGCTTGGCATCCGACCAGACGGGGCTCTCACCCTCTGTGGCGTCCCGTTCCAGGGAACTCGGAAGGCGCCTCGCCAAAAGCATCCTCTACAAATTACAACTCGGGCCCTGGGGACCAGATTTCAAATTTGAGCTGTTGCCGCTTCACTCGCCGTTACTGGGGCAATCCCTGTTGGTTTCTTTTCCTCCGCTTATTGATATGCTTAAGTTCAGCGGGTATTCCTACCTGATTCGAGGTCAACATTCGGAAGGTGGGGTGTTTAACGGCGTGGCCGCGCCCGGGTCCCGGTGCGAGTGGATATTACTACGCAGAGGTCGCCGCGGACGGGCCGCCACTCCATTTCGGGGCCGGCGGTGTTAGCGCCGGGTCCCCAACGCCGGGCTCTCCCAAAAAGAGGGGAGCTCGAGGGTTGAAATGACGCTCGAACAGGCATGCCCGCCAGAATTCTGGCGGGCGCAATGTGCGTTCAAAGATTCGATGATTCACTGAATTCTGCAATTCACATTACTTATCGCATTTCGCTGCGTTCTTCATCGATGCCAGAACCAAGAGATCCGTTGTTGAAAGTTTTGATTCATTTGTATTTTGCCTTGCGGCACACTCAGAAGAAACTGTAAAAACAAAAGAGTTTGTGGCCTCCGGCGGGCGCCTGGTTCCGGGCCGCGAAACCGAAGAGGTTCCGGGCGCCGGGGCGGCTCCGCCGAAGCAACGTAAAGGTATGTTCACATGGGTTTGGGAGTTGTAAACTCGGTAATGATCCCTCCGCTGGTTCACCAACGGAGACCTTGTTACGACTTTTACTTCCTCTAAATGACCGAGTTTGGAGAGCTTTCCGGCCCTGGGTGGTAGTTGCCCACCTCCCTGGGCCAGTCCGGACGCCTCACTGAACCATCCAATCGGTAGTAGCGACGGGCGGTGTGTACAAAGGGCAGGGACGTAATCAACGCAAGCTGATGACTTGCGCTTACTAGGGATTCCTCGTTGAAGAGCAATAATTGCAATGCTCTATCCCCAGCACGACGGAGTTTAACAAGATTACCCGGGCCTTTCGGCCAAGGAAGTACTCGCTGGCTCCGTCAGTGTAGCGCGCGTGCGGCCCAGAACATCTAAGGGCATCACAGACCTGTTATTGCCTCAAACTTCCATCGGCTTGAGCCGATAGTCCCTCTAAGAAGCCAGCGTACTGCCAAAGCAATACGGGCTATTTAGCAGGTTAAGGTCTCGTTCGTTATCGCAATTAAGCAGACAAATCACTCCACCAACTAAGAACGGCCATGCACCACCACCCACAAAATCAAGAAAGAGCTCTCAATCTGTCAATCCTCATTGTGTCTGGACCTGGTGAGTTTCCCCGTGTTGAGTCAAATTAAGC
>NZ_JBEZDE010000110.1:0-1765 GCF_040648115.1 Nocardia sp. NPDC049190 | reverse complement strand
CCCCATCAGCAACCCGGCGTAGCCGCGCACGCAACATGTCATGCCGATCCAACACCGCCTGCACCGTGCCCGCCAACACCCGCCGATCGATCCCCGCAGGCAAACCCAACAGCATCGCCTGCGAGAACCGACCGACCCCCGACGCCGCCCCCTCGAGCATCCACCGCATGATCGGCGTCAACGGCATCGACCCCACACCACCACCCGGCAGCTCCACCGGAACAGGGATGGCCGCACCACCGCCGTCGACCGCGACCCGAGCCAGCCCGGCAACCGTCTTATGGTCGAAGACATCACGCGCGGAGAACACCAGACCCGCCGCCCTCGCCCGAGCCACCAGCTGGATCGACATGATGCTGTCACCACCGAGAGCGAAGAAGGAGTCGTCGAGACCAACTCGTTCGATCCCCAACACATCAGCGAACGATTCGGCGATGGTGCATTCGATCGGGGTCTGTGGCGCCCGGAAAACAGTGTTATCGGTGAACACCGGATCCGGTAACGCCCTACGATCCAGCTTGCCCACCGGCGTCAGCGGGATACCGTCGAGCACCATGATCGAGACCGGAACCATATACGAAGGCAACCGTCCCGCGGCATACTCGGCCAGAACCGCAGTGTCGATCGTGTGGTCTTGTGCGGCAACAACATACGACACCAGTGACTCGGTCCCCGAGCCATTGCGATGACCGATGGTCGCCGCGAAACCGACACTCTCGTGCGCGGCCAGAGTCGCATCGATCTCGCCCAGCTCGATACGCAAACCACGAATCTTCACCTGGAAGTCATTGCGGCCCAGATACTCCAGCCCACCATCAACCGTCCTCCGGACCAGATCGCCGGTGCGGTACAGCCGGTCTCCGTGCGGGTCGAACGGGTTCGGCACGAAACGGGCGGCGGTCAATGCGGGCCGCTCATGATATCCCCGTGCCACCTGCGCCCCGGTGATGTAGAGCTCGCCGACGGCCCGGTCCGGTACTAGAGACAGCCGCCCACTCAGCACGTATTCGGTAATGCCACGGATCGGTCCGCCGATGGTCACCGGCCCGTCGAGTGCGAGCGGATCGCTGATATTGGTCATGATCGTGGTCTCGGTGGGCCCGTAGCCGTTGTAGAACTCGCGGGTCCTGTTGCCGGAGATCGGCTGCACCCAGCGTCGCACCAGATCCGGGGGGCACGCCTCGCCGCCGGCGACCACAACGCGGAGCGTGTCCAGGCCGGTCGGGTCGACGGACGCCAGCGCCGAGGGGGTGATGAAAATATGCGTCACCTGTTCCCTACGCAGCAGTGCGGCCAGTTCCGCACCGGCGTAGACGGTCGGCTCGGCCACCACCATGGTCGCGGCGCCGCCGACGGCGAGCAGTAGTTCCAGTACCGAAGCATCGAACGACGGTGACGCGAGATGCAGGGTGCGTGAGCTGCTCGTGACCCGGTAGCGTTGGCGCTGTTCGTCGCTGAAGCTCGCTATCCCGGCTTGGGTGACGACCACGCCTTTGGGGGTGCCGGTGGAACCGGAGGTGTAGATCAGATAGGCCGGATGCTCGGGACGGAGCGGACGTAACCGATCGACATCGGAGATCGGCTCGGCACCGAGAGCCTCATCGAGATCATCGACCACCACCCAATCGATGCCGTCGGGCAATTGCGTAAGCACCGACCCCACAGTCACACCGACCTCCGCTCCTGAGTCGGTGAGCATGTGTTCGATTCGGCCGGTGGGATAGTTGGGGTCGATTGGTACGAATGCGGCGCCTGTTTTGGCGAT
>NZ_JBEZDE010000109.1:0-1929 GCF_040648115.1 Nocardia sp. NPDC049190 | reverse complement strand
CACGACACTGACCGGCATGCTGTGGCTGGCCGCCCAGCCCAGCAGCCAAACTGCAGTGGCGAACACCGGTTCGCGCCCCTTACGGGCAATCACACCGCCAGGAATATCGATACTGTGTGCGATCACATTCGCTGTCGGCGGCATCCTCGGCGCCAAGGACTGTATCGCTAGCCGCCTCGCGGACGTCGCTCTTGAGGAATCCGTCGACCACAATGAGAAACGCCGCATATTCCCAGGACTGTCGCCGGATTCATCCAAGTAGAAATGCGTGCAGTGGTGATAGTTTTCAGCGACTTTTAAAGTGATATCGATTGGAAGTCTCACGGTCGAAACGGCTGAGAACGCACGGGTGACACACACCTTCCCAAACGTGATCGGTAATCATCCAACCTGCGAGACCGGATACCAACTCTGCTCATCATGAGACTTGCTCACCTGGGCAACCCTTGGATGCCCGCCACCCCGCCCGCCCGACTCCGTCGGGCCGCCCATGCCCTATCCGTAAGTGTCCGGCGCATTCGAGTTCACCCATTGACCGTCACCTCGACCTCGACCGACCGGACATGTCTCACGGCCGATGCGCACTGATGCAGGCTACTTTGCACTTCTGGCCACGGACCGTAGCTCAGGGCCTCGTCGTGCCGAAACTCGACCGGCTCGCCCGATCCGTTTCTGACGCACGCGCGATCGGTGACGACTGGCCGCACGCGATATCAAACTGTCCCCTCGGCCAGCAGGTCTACGACCACACGACCCGATGGGCAAGATGTTCTTCAACATCCTGGCTACCTTCGCCGAGGTCGAAGTTCGACCTGCTGCGAATGCGCACCTGCGAGGGCATGGTCATCGCGCGCGCCAAGGCCGCCTCCGGGGCCGTCAACCCAAGCTTTCGGTCAAGCAGCGCAGCACAAGTTCACCGAGTGCCCGCAGAATGAAGAATACAAATACTCCACAAACCCCGTACCACACATTGGCGCAGAGAATTCTCGATCTCAGGGCGACAAATGGGAAATTCGCTACGGTGAAAAAGGAAGCGGAAATCGGACCAGATCCGATCCTCCTGTCATCAATATCGACGGTGCGCATCAAGGGGACACGCTGAAGACGGCAAGGATTCTCGCGCACGAAGCCAACCATGCTCATCCGGACGGCTACCACCCGCAGAAGAAGCCGGATGAGAGAAGGACACCAGAACGTGCGGTAGTGAGGGTGCAGGAGCTACCTGCTGTTCCGGGTCGCCGAAGCGACCGGCGCGGCTGGGGACAAGCTGTTGCGCGACACGGTGTTCCCGGTGGCGTCGCAGACGGTGCTGCGGGACCTGGTGGCCGAGTTCAAGTCGTCGGGGCCGACGTATCAGCGCACGGTGAAGGCCACCCTGCGCACGTCCTACACCAACCACTACCGGGCAGGTCTGGATACGAACTGCGCCCGTTCCATCGCGGTCAGGCCCTTGCCATGGAGGGCTTGTTCGAGCAGTTGGTCGCGTCGGGTGGCCATGCGGGTGATCCGCTCGTCGATCTCGTCGTCGATGCCGAGGTCCAGGGGCGGTTCACTAAGGCCAAGACCGACAGCGTCATCGCCGCCCGCGATGACGCCATCGCACAGCGTGTGGCAGCCGAGGCGGGACGCGCCCACGGCCCTCGACGCGGGCCTGCGCCACGCGCCCGTACAACAACCCGGACTCAACGACCGGTGGTCTCATCGGGGATCGGGCAGTGTTGATGACGAGGGAGTTGCCGGCTCACCCCTGCGAGATCTGCCCGTGCTTGCGGTGGTCCTTCATCCAGGCGCGCTGTGCCTGGAAATTCTTATATAAATGGTTTCTTTCACTTAGCGTGTCTTGCGTGGTTGTGGTTCGTTCGTGTTGTGCCGGAATCGGTCGTGCTGGATGATGTTCGACTCGTGGTCGATGAGTTGTCGATACGTCTT
>NZ_JBEZDE010000108.1:0-1929 GCF_040648115.1 Nocardia sp. NPDC049190 | reverse complement strand
CCTTCCCGCCGAGTGCGGAGTTCGCTGCCGCGGCGAATGCCGATGCCTCCCTCTACCAGCGCGCGGCCCAGGACCGAGAAGCGTTCTGGGCCGAGCAAGCCGCCCGACTGCACTGGCACCACCCCTTCCACCAAGTCCTCGACTGGAGCCAACCACCCATCGCGAAATGGTTCGTCGGCGGCACCCTCAACATCGCCTACAACTGCCTGGACCGACACGTCCTCGACGGACACGGCGACCAGATCGCCATCCACTTCGAAGGCGAACCCGGCGACACCCGCGCCATCACCTACCGACAACTACTCACCGAAACCAGCCAAGCCGCCAACTACCTCACCGAACTCGGCCTGCAACCCGGCGACCGAGTAGCCATCTACATGCCGATGATCCCCGAAGCCGTCATCGCCATGCTCGCCTGCGCCCGCCTCGGCCTCACCCACTCCGTCGTCTTCGCCGGCTTCTCCCCCACCGCACTACGCCAACGCATCGACGACGCCGGCGCCCGCCTCGTCATCACCACCGACGGACAATGGCGCCGCGGCAAACCCCACCCCCTCAAAACCGCCGTCGACGAAGCCCTCCACCACACCCCCCACACCGTCGAACACGTCCTCGTCGTCCGCCGCACCGGCACCGACATCCCCTGGACCCCACACCGCGACCTCTGGTGGCACGACACCATCACCCACGCCCCCACCCACCACCAACCCCAACCCTTCGACGCCGAACACCCCCTGTTCATCCTCTACACCTCCGGCACCACCGGAAAACCCAAAGGCATCCTCCACACCACCGGCGGCTACCTCACCCAAACCGCCTACACCCACCACACCGTCTTCGACCACAAACCCGACCACGACATCTACTGGTGCACCGCCGACATCGGCTGGATCACCGGACACAGCTACATCGTCTACGGACCCCTGGCCAACCGCACCACCCAAATCCTCTACGAAGGCACCCCCAACCACCCCGACGAACACCGCCACTGGCAAATCATCGAAAAATACGGCGTCACCATCTACTACACCGCCCCCACCCTCATCCGCACCTTCATGAAATGGGGCAAACACATCCCCGCCGCCCACAACCTCACCAGCATCCGCCTCCTGGGCTCCGTCGGCGAACCCATCAACCCCGAAGCCTGGCGCTGGTACCACGAAAACATCGGCGCCAACAAAACCCCCATCGTCGACACCTGGTGGCAAACCGAAACCGGCGCCATCATGATCTCCCCCCTCCCCGGCATCACCACCACCAAACCCGGCGCCGCCATGACCCCCCTACCCGGCATCAGCGCACAAATCGTCGACGAACAAGGCAACCCCACCCCACCCACCAACACCGACACCACCGGCTACCTCGTCCTCGACCAACCCTGGCCCGCCATGCTCCGCGGCATCTGGAACGACCCCCAACGCTACCAAGACACCTACTGGCACCAATACCGAGAACACGGCTGGTACTTCGCCGGCGACGGCGCCAAACTCGACACCGACGGCGACCTCTGGATACTCGGCCGCATCGACGACGTCATGAACATCTCCGGCCACCGAATCTCCACCGCCGAAGTCGAATCCGCACTCGTCGGACACCACGGCGTCGCCGAAGCCGCCGTCGTCGCCGCCCACGACACCACCACCGGCCAAGCCATCGTCGCCTTCGTCATCCTCACCACCGACACCCCCAACACCGGCGACACCCTCACCAACGAACTCAAAACACAAGTCGCCACCCACATCAGCCCCATCGCCCGACCACGAGAAATCCACATCGTCCCCGAACTCCCCAAAACCCGCAGCGGCAAAATCATGCGCCGCCTCCTCCGCGACATCGCCGAAGGCCGCCAACCCGGCGACACCTCCACCCTCCTCGACCCCACCATCCTCACCACCATCCACACCAACAAAACCTGACCACAAACCGGCG
>NZ_JBEZDE010000107.1:0-2070 GCF_040648115.1 Nocardia sp. NPDC049190 | reverse complement strand
CCCTCGCCGCTGTCGGGATCGTCAAGCCGGATCGTTCGCATCTGATCATCACCCCAGTCGAACCGGGCGACAAGTCGGTGCCACCTCAAGACCACTTGAAAATGGCGGCGGTCTCTCAACGCATTAGCTGGCGCGCCGAGTACACAAGCGCCCTGCTCGCGGCCAGTCCGCCAGGCGTACACGAAACTTCGGCAATTCCACAGGCGGCATAGGAAACGGGGAGGGAATCAAGATGGATCTACCGGAGGACCGGTTATGGACGGTGGAGGAAGCTGCGTACTTCCTGAACGTCCCGGTGAAGACGCTCTACCAGTGGAAGTGGCTCGGTGAGGGGCCGCCGGTGCGAAAAGTCGGCCGGCACCTGCGCTATAACCCTGCGCGTCTGCGGGCGTGGGCTGATTTGGATGAGGCTGCCTGATGGGGCACGTTGACGACCGCTGGATGCGACCTCAGCGTGACGAAGACGGCAAAGTCATCGTCAATGGACGTGGTAAGCCAGTCATGGAGAAAACCGAGCTGTACGGCCGTGGCCTCCGGTATCGAGTGCGCTACATCGACCCGGACGGCGTAGAGCGGTCCAAGTCGTTCCCAGACCGGGAGAAGAAGCGCGCCGACGACTTCCTGATCGAGGTCGAATCCGACAAGCGCGAAGGCAAGTACATCGACCCTCGTACGGCGAAGAAGACTTTTCGGCAACAGGCGGAAAGCTGGTTCAAGGCGCAGTCATCGGACCCGGCGACCCGGGAAGTCCTGAGGAGTCGTCTCGAACGCCAGATCTATCCGGTGCTGGGGCATCTCACCTTCGACAGGATCGAAAAGCCTTCCACTGTCCGTGATTTCGTGGCGGGAATGGTCGACCGAGGGCTGTCGGACAACTACCAGGCGGTGCTGTTCACCATCGTGTCGTCGGTATGCGATTCGGCAGTGGATGACAGGGTAATTGGTCGGAATCCGTGCAAAGTGAAGACGGTTCGTCGCCCGGTTGCCCGCAGTCCGAAGGTGGTCGTGTGGTCGGAGGAGCGATTGCATGCGGTGAAGTCCGGCTTGGATGAGCGGTTCAGGGTCGTCGCGGATCTCGGTGCCGGTGCGGGCCTTCGGCAAGGTGAGATTCTGGGTTTCTCCCCCGACGACGTGGACCGTGTTGCGAAGGTCATCCGGGTCGAACGCCAGATCAAGACGGTGAACGGCGTCATGATGTTCGCGCTACCGAAGGGCGGCAAGACTCGTGCCGTACCGGTGTCCAATGCCGTACTCATGTGCATCGACAACCATGTTCGAAAGTTTCCGCCGGTCTCGGTGCAATTGCCGTGGGGCAAGCCGGACGGCCAGTTGGTGACGGTGCCGGTACTGATGACCGGTGAGGCGGGTCGGCTCTATACCGGTGACCTGTTTACGAAGGTCGTATGGCTGGGTGCGTTCCGCAATGCCGGACTGGAGTACCGCGGCCGTATCGACGGGATGCATGCGCTGCGGCATCTGTTCGCGTCGATGCTGCTGGCGGCAGGTTGCTCTGTTACCGAACTCGCAGAGTACCTGGGTCATTCCGATCCGGGCTTCACCCTCCGCACCTACACCCATCTGGTTCCTTCGAGCTATGAGCGAGCACGGCATGCGATCGACAGGATGTTCGGACGGCCTGTGCTCCTCGACGGCCTGGAGACGGCCTGAGATGCATATCCAGGCGCGCCCGAACATCCCGCGATCGGCGGAATCAGTCCTTGAGCAGGGCGCGGGACATGACAAGACGCTGGATCTGGTTGGTTCCTTCGTAGATCTGGGTGATCTGTCAGCCGTGTTCTGACGACATGGCAATTCTGCACCGAAACGGCTTCTGACCTGCGTGTCGCCGTCTCGGTGCTTCTTGGTGTTTCTGGACGATTTTTACCGTCCCACGGCCTGGAGACGGCCTGGCATCCCGGGCGACTTCCCTTCCCCTGCTTCCTCATACTGGCCATCCTGAGCTGAGGGAGGTCGTGTCAAGGGCGCTGTTTCCCTTGACTCGGCCGAGTGAGGTCAGACAATCGGGCCATGAGGAGGCAGGGTCTACGCAACCCCCGGCTGCCTTCTCGA
>NZ_JBEZDE010000106.1:0-2142 GCF_040648115.1 Nocardia sp. NPDC049190 | reverse complement strand
TCCGTGCGGGGTCTTCTGTCCGGCTCCGGTTCCGGTTGCGCCGCCGGCGGATCCGTGTCTGATGCGGGCGGTTCCGGCGCCGATGCCGCGTTCGGGTCGACCTGCGTTGGCGCCGCGACTCGTGCCGGTGCCCAGTCCAACGGATGATGTCGGATCTGGTGTTCCCCGTGACTCCATACCGGCTGATGCCGGGGATGGGAGCGATTCCGCGGTGGGTGATCCCGGGGATTCGTGGACCGGTACCTGCATGCCACCCGTGACCGATCCAGCTATCGTCCCCAGTCGGCCCGCAACCCCCGGCGCGAATCCCGGAGCCCTCGGCGCTCGGCCCGAGGATTCCGGCAGTCGGTCCGGTGGTGCACCCGTGGAGCATGCGCCGACCGCACCCGACATCACCGACGCTCCGCAGCCGGCCACCACACCCGACCCCGCCGAACCCACACCTCCACCCGTCATCACCCTGCCCTTCGGCATCGTCATCCCCCTGCCCACACCCCCGGTAGGTGGAGAAACCGAGCCACCCGCGTTCTGAGCGCGCTGTTCGGCCGACGACATCGCGCTTGTGCCGTGTCGTTCACCCAAGACCCGGGGTGCGCGTCCGCGCCATCCGTAGTCCGAACCCGGTGGGTCCGAATCCACAGGCCGCGCGTCGACGGGTCGATCGGCATCGAGAAGGTAGCCCCGCTCGCGTATGAGCGAAATTCCATCCGCAAGGTTCTTCGGCGCGCGGAACCAGCCCAGCCATAACGCGCCGGCTGGTCGTACTGCTCACCGGTCGACCACACTGCACGCCGTGCCGGGCGCCCGCGGGACCGGTCGGGAAGCGCCGTTGTCACCGGTCCACGCACCGGGGATAGCGAACCGCCAATCGCTGGGTGCTCTCGTGACGAACCTCTATCGAGAGCGTTCGGAAAAGAGGTGATTCATGAGGGCCACAGTCGGAATAGCAGCAGAACAGACCGTGGTGCGCGGGGTGATGCTCTCCTCGCTGCCGCGGACGGGTCCGCGTCAGCCCGTGCTGTGCGCGGTCGAGCGCCCGGTCGAGGAATCCACCGCTGCCTCGGTCGCCGCGACGCTTGAAGCCCTGGCGGCCGATGCCGAGCCGAATACTCCGATCGATGAGGTCGGCATCGCCTATCACACGGTGGCCGAACGGCACGCGATCGTGTCGGGGCTTTCGTCCGAGTCGTGGCGTTCGTCGTCGCTCGTATCGGCCCGGACTGCGCTACTCGCGCTGCTCGACGAGATGCTGCCGGGACTGGCGCACGTCGGCACCCTGTTGGCGCTGGAGGTTGTCGGATATCACACGTCCTACCTCGTCGTGGGGCCGCGACGCGGCGAGATCCTCGCCTCCGATTCCTGGTCCTCCGGCGTCGTCGACGCCGACACGGCGGGACCGGTGATCGGTCGCATCTGGGCGACCTTGGACGCCATCGGAGTGCGACCCGATGCCATTGTGCTGTGCGGCTCGTCAGCCGGGAAGCCGGAGGTCGTGTCCGCGCTGCAACTCGGACTCGCCGCACCCGTGATCCAGGTGCCCGACTTCGCCACCGCGGCGGCGCGCGGTGCCGCGTTGGTCGCCGCAAGCCCATTCCGGAGCCGTTCGGTACACGCCCCGCCGAGCCGGCGCCACGCCGGACGCGCGGTCGTCATCGGAGCGGCCATCGCCACCGTGCTCGGTGGAACCGGTATCGCCATGGTGCAACTTCGCGACGAACGGCCGGCGAACGCCGCCGAGGTCGATAGAACCGCGCCGAATCCGATCCCCTCCCAGGTCTCGCAAGCTCCGGCGGCCGCGACGAGGTCGACTTCCGCGCCGGTCGTGTCGTCACCGGTGGCTGGGCCATCGATGCTTCCGGTCGCGCCCGCACCCGGGCCGCCTCCCGCGCCACCACTACTGCCACCGGTTGCCGCACCGGAGGTACCGCTGGTGGCGCCGCCGACAGCGCCGCCCCCGGACGCTCCCGTACCCGAGGACCATGTCGATCCGATCGCGCCGGTAATCCCGCCCGAGGCGCGGCAACCGGCCGCGCCGTTCGAACCCGAACCGGCCGCCCCGCCGGAGGCGCCTCCGCCCGAGGCGCCTCCGGCGGGGTCTCCGCCGCCCCCACCGGTAAGTCCCCCGGGTGGCCCCCTGCGGAG
>NZ_JBEZDE010000105.1:0-2311 GCF_040648115.1 Nocardia sp. NPDC049190 | reverse complement strand
TCCAAGCCGGCGGCGCAGTCCCGGGTGGCACGGTGGGGCAGTGGATTCAACAGGCTCTGCAGGTGTTGCAGCAACTGGGCTATGACATCAGAACGATCGATCCCCAGGCTATCGCGATCATCATCCAGCACGAGTCGAACGGTAACCCGAACGCGACGAACGGCTGGGATAGCAACGCAGCCAAGGGAACTCCCTCGAAAGGCCTTATGCAAACCATCGGCCCGACATTCGACCGATGGAAGGCGCCGGGCCACGGCAACATCTACAACCCCGTCGACAATATCGTCGCGGCAACTCGATACGCCATCAATCGGTATGGCTCGGTCAGTAATGTGCCGGGCGTCAGGGCTGTTCGCAACGGCCGCGCATATGTGGGGTACTGATGGCACCGGAGAAACGAACCCGCTCCGAATCCGACCCAGAGGACGATCACGACGGCAGAGCGGGCGCTACGACGGCCGCTCCTGGCCGCCCTACCAGAACGAAGGCCAGAGGTAGTCCGTCACCGGCCCCGCCACCGCTGCCCGGAGGTGCGCCTGCATCGGTCGCTCCGGCTCCGGTGGCGAACACTGCCGCACGCAATCAGACGGCCTCTCCGATTATCGAAACACCGTCCGCCGCAACAGGCGCTCCATCGGTTGCCCGGCCGGACACATCAGCCCTCGCTGGGGCGGCTACGCCGATGGCGGCGGCCGCGCTCGGTGCCCTCGCAACGATAGCCGCGCACTACGGCGAGGGAGCCCCGACCGCCGAATCCGGAAAATCCTATGCGCCCCCCGACCTCGCGGCGGCACGTCCCACCGGACCAGTGGTCTGGGATGGCGACCTGGGATCACAGTACGCGGCCCACCGGCAGGACACCTCGCGGAACATAGACGCCAATCGATCGATGAACGCCGAACTGGAGCGCATCCTCGACGGCGCGGTGGACAACACCACACAAGGACGGGCGGCCATCGGCGCGATCATCGCGGAGGTCAACACGGCGATGACCGCGCTGGGCAAGATCGAGGACACGGCGGCGGGTAGGGACCTCGTGGTCACCACACTGGGCAACGCATTGCACCGTGCCGGAACGGTTCTCGGGCAGGGGCAGGCAGCCGCGACGCTCACCGCCGAACGCGTTGCCGCCCTGGCGGACCGGTACATCCAGCAGGCGCGCCCGACTCGCCCCCGCCGTCCCCGCCGGGCGACGCACCCTGGTATGCGCGGTAGCGGTGGTCCACCGCGCACACGTCCCTCCGGGCAGCAGGGGCAATGGATCAACGAGGCACTTCAGATCCTCCGCCAGCACGGTTACGACACCCGCCAGATCGATCCCGCCGATATCGCGGCAATCATCCAGCACGAATCCGGTGGCAACCCGAACGCGATCAATCTCTGGGACAGCAATGCTGCCAAAGGTATTCCGTCCAAGGGGCTGATGCAGACCATCGACCCGACCTTCAACTCGTATTCGCTTCCTGGACACCGCGATATCTGGAATCCCGTCGACAACATCATCGCGGGCGTGCGGTATTCCATCGAGCGTTACGGGTCGGTCAGCAATGTGCCGGGGATCGTGCAGATGCGCAGTGGGGGCTCGTACGTGGGGTACTGATGTCGAGTGCCTTCGGCTCAGCGGTCGCGCGCACCGCCACCGCCCCGGTTCATCGGCGGAAATTGCTGCGGGACGACTCAGTGGTCGTTTGCTCAATTTCTCGCTCGCATCGCGGATCTGAGCTTCTACGCCGACACCCGTAGCCTCACAGGCCCGCCTGCGCTCACCGCGATGACTTCGATGGCCCAGTCGCTGGCGTTCGCGGTCGCTGAACAATCGGGCCAGGGCTCACTCCGGACGAGCAGCTGACGGAAGAATTCGCGGTGTATGAAGTACGTTGTGCGCGAGAGACCGACCGTCATTTCCACACACCGCTGACCTGACCGAAAGAGGACGGTCAGGTCCACCGTGTCGCGCGGTAACTCCTGGGCAGTGGGACTTGTCCGATGGGCACTCCCGTGCGGGACGCGGCGATACATCTGCCATTGCCGATATACATGATGACGTGGCCGGCAACGCCGTTCTCGAACGAGGATTCCGGGAAGATCAAGTCGCCCGGCCGAATCTGCGACGGATTGACCTTGGGTAGTTGGCGATACTGGTCGTTCGCAATTCGCGGAATCCTGACTCCCGCTGCCGCCGCCGCGTACTGCATCAGGCCCGAGCAGTCGAAACTATTCGGCCCCTCCGAACCGAACACGTACGGCTTTCCGGTCTGAGCCAGTGCCACCGAGATCGCCCGCGCGGCGGCTCCGGATACTCCCGATCCAG
>NZ_JBEZDE010000104.1:0-2583 GCF_040648115.1 Nocardia sp. NPDC049190 | reverse complement strand
ACTTCGCTGCCGCTCGACCAGATCGATGGCGGGCCCTATGAGAGTGTGCTTCCCGCCGCTGGTTCGTTCCTGCCTGCCGTGCAGAGCTACGAACTCTGCGGTGCGCGATTCCGGTTCGCGGGCGCGACCGGTGTCGACGTCGAGCGGGGAATCCAGCGCACCGCAGCGGATTTCGCGTTGCACTGTGTACCGGGAGATGTTCCGGCGCTGGTCCACGCGGTCGAGGGAGAACTGGAATGAAGCCACACATCACGATCCTGCACCGGGTCCGCGGCGTGGATGTGTCGTTCGCCTCGCATATCGACCACAGCGCTTATGCGGTCTCCTACATCTGCACCGAACATACTCGGAGATATGTTCCGGAGTCCGCCGCGATGGTGGTGGTGCTCGACGACTTCACCGAGGCGCCCGTTGTGGCACGTGAGTTTCGCGATACGTTCGGTACGCCGGAACGTATCGTCGGGCTCAGCGAATACGATCTCCTCACCGCCGCGCGATTACGTGAAGAATTCGATGTCGCGGGAGACCGCCCGGATCATGTACGCCGCTTCCGTGACAAGCTGCCCATGGGAGAGGCGATCGCGGCGGCGGGGATATCGGTTCCGGCGTTCGCCCCCGCGCCGGACCGGTACTCCGTCCGAAAGTTCGCTGAACTGCACGGTTTTCCCGTGATCGTCAAGCCGAGGCTGGGTGCGGGCAGTGTCGGCGTGGTGAAGGTGGATTCCGAGGACGGCATCGCGGCGTTACCGGATCTGACCTCCGAACCCTATATGGTGCAACAATACTGCCCTGACGACATAGGGTTCATCGACGGCGTCTGGGATGGCAGCGGGCTCGGACCATGGCGCGCGTCCTATTACGTGAACAACTGCCTCGACTTCGCGACGGCCGGCGGTGCCCTGGGAACTGTCGAGATCGACGATCCTCGACTCGTTCCCCACTTTGCCGAATACACCGAATCCGTGTGTGCCGCACTGGCGGGAAAGACACCGACCGTATTTCATCTCGAATACTTCCTGGGGTATCGAGGCGACGGGAGTCCACATATCCAATTCCTCGAAGTCGCGGCGAGAATCAGCGGTGGGGAGACACCGAACCTGTGGCGCGATGTACACGGCTACGACTTGATCGGTGCGGCGCTGGACATTCAACTCGGTAGAACGCCGCACACTGGGCAGCTCACCGACGGTCTGGTCATCGGCGATCTGATCATCCGACCACCGGTGACGCCGCCGTGCACCGTCATCTCCGCACACCTCGAGTTGCCGGACGGCGTCGGCCCGTATTGGCAGCAGGTGCCCGCGGCGGGTTCCCGGATTCGGGAGACAGCCGGATACCAGGACATCGGCGCGAGTTTTCGTTTCCGTGGCAGTTCCAGCGCCGAAGTCCGTGCGGCGATCGAGGCGACCGCGGCGGGCTTCCGGATGGAATGCGTTCCAGACGAGGTGTCGGAGACCGTATCGGTCGCGTGAATTCTCGGTGTCCACGTTCATGTCGACGACGGAATGGAGCCATGTCGCCGCCCTCAGCTCTTCTGCCTGTCCCGGGCCCACAACGCACCTTGGCGTTCGTCACCCTGGCCAGCGCCATCGCCGCGGGGATCTATCTGTCCTCGGGGGTGCTCTATTTCACCAGGATCGTGCGGATTCCGGCTATTCAAGTCGGTTGGGGGCTCAGCGTCGCAGGTGCGCTCTCCGTCGTCGCGGTCGTCGTCGGGGGACAACTCGCGGACCGCAGAGGTCCGCGAACTGTCCTGAGCGCCAGCTTTTTTGCCACATCCGCCGCCACCGTCTGCTTTCTGGCGGTGCGAGGGTTCGGTAGCTACCTACTGATCGTGCCGGTCGCGGCGTCTGTGCAGGCGACCGCGCAGGTCATCATCGGTACCGTCATCAACCGAGTCACCGAAACCCGGGTCAACGAGTTCCGTGCCTACATCAGGTCCGTGCTCAACGTCGGCTTCGCCGTCGGCGCGGGGCTGGCCGGGGTTGCCGCCCACATGGATTCCCCGACCGTCTACCGACTGCTCATCACCCTCGACGCCGTGTTCCTGCTCGCCGCGGCCGTGCTGACCCGACGATTGCCACACCTCCCGCCGATACCCACCACGCCGCACCAGCATCGGTGGATCGCGCTGCGCGATCGGCCATACCTCGCGCTTTCGGTATTGGACGGCATTCTGTCCCTGCAGCACCGCATATTGGCAGTAGCTGTGCCGCTGTGGATCCTCGAAGCGACGACCGCGCCACGGTGGACCATCGCCTCGGCGGACCTCGTCAACACCGCCATAGTCGTGGCCCTGCAGATCAGATTCTGCCGGGGCATCGACAATCCACGAACCGGTGGCCTCGCCCTGCGCCGCTCCGGCTGGGCCTTCCTGCTGGCTTGCGGCACGCTCGCGTGGGCGTCGGGACGTTCGAGCTGGCTCGCCGTCGTCGTCGTATTATGTGGCGTCGCGATCCTCAGCGTCGGTGAACTCTGGCAGAGCGCAGGTGGTTTCGAAGTCTCGAACAGCCTGGCTCCACCACACGCGATCGGCGAATACCTCGGCGTCTTCGGCACCGGCCTGCGTTTGGCGGAAACCGT
>NZ_JBEZDE010000103.1:0-2658 GCF_040648115.1 Nocardia sp. NPDC049190 | reverse complement strand
CGGGCTCGGCGAGGGCGTGCAGGACCTTGTCGGCGCGGTAGCCGGTGACCGAGCCGTCATCGAGAGGCAACGCGGTGGCGTCACCGACGTGGAACGGATGGGACGTCGGTACCTATTTGATGGAGAGCGTGCCCAGGGCGAGTTGGTGGACCTCCGCCAGTTCGGGGCGCAACCGAGCGCCTCGGGTTTCGGCCACGGCAAAAGCGTCGTCCCCGAGCACACCACGAGCGACGCCGACCGCCTCGATGTATTCGTCGCCGACAGGTCCCATTCCCTTGATGTCGACGCCGAGTCTTGCACTGAGTGCTCTGATCCCTCCGGCGAGTTGGGCGGCTTCGGTGGCCAAGGCGGTGAGGGCGACAGAATCGAGGGATTCGGCAGCGATCGTGTCAGCGATGATCTGGGCCAAGATGACCTGGGCCAATGACCACACCCGAATTTCCACCGCCCACAACGCACCCCACTGGTCGCCTGTGGCTAGCTGATGTGCCAGCGCCGAGCGTCCGACGGCGAGAGCCTCGGTGGGGTCGCCGTGTTTGGTGAGGGCTATCGCCCATACTATTTCGGCCCAGGATTTCACCAACAACACCCCGGACGCGGTGATGTGGTCGAGGTGGCGTCGAGCCAGCTCGAGGGCCTGTTGGGAGGTTCCGAGCAGCCCCGCGGCCCCCGCCGCGAACATTTCACACGTCGCCGCAGCGCCATGGTTGCCGAGGTGTTGGGCCTTGTCGTGAGCGCGAGTTAGGACGATGACGGCGCGGGGATCACGGCGAGCAAAAAATAGTTCAGCGCCCCAGGCGAATTCGGCGGGTGCAGGTAGGCCGATGTCGGTTTCGGGCATCTGTCGCCAGCCAATCCTGGTGTCGGGGTCGGGCAGGCAGGTGCTGATGCAGTCCTCGAGTATCTGCTCGGCGTCCTCGCGCTGTCCCTGAAGCAGGGTGATGTACACAAGTTGGGCCAAAGCACCTATTTGGAGTTGGATCGGCTGCGCAGGCAGTACCCGAGTGGCCGCCAGGGTGCGTTCGGTCCAGTGACGAGTCTCTCGCAGGGACCCCCTGTAGAAAGAGGTGCGGAGAGTGGTTAGCGCACAGCAGATTTCCAGGCCGAGTACCGGTTCCCCCGGGGTAGTGATGCTGGTTTCGATGGCGGTAAGAAGATTGTCCCATTCGGCGCGCGCCCAGTCGAGCAGTTCCCGCTCAGCGGGACCGAACCAGTTGGCGGCCGCGAAGACGACTTTGTCGCGGTAGTAGTGGCGGTGGCGAGTCGCGACCCTGGCCGGCACGTCCATCTGGCTGGTAGAACGCTCATAGAGCCGCTGCTGGGCGAATACGCGGACGCTCTCAAGCAGTGAATATCGCACAGTCGTAGTGGTGATATGTACCGACACCAGCGAGTGGTCGACCAGACGCTGCAATACCTCCTCAACCTCATCGGCCGTCACGGTCACCGCGGCACTCGAACTGGCGTCCTCGACGTCGAGAGCGGGACCTTCGCTATCAGGAGCGTCGGCGCAGACGGCTTGGATCGCTTCGAGGTCGGCTCCGACATCGAGAGCCCTGTCGCTGGTATCGTCCTGCGGGTTGGGATCGCAGCCCGCCGCGAACACCGACATGCGGTCCAGCAGCAGACGTTCTTTGCCGTCGCAAAGATCGTAGGACCAAGCGATGACGTCGCCAACAGCCCGGTGTCGAGCCTCGGCCCCGAATCGGGGACCGGACGCCCAATCCATCCGCCTGTCGTCGGCCCGCCCGCTCAAATCATTGAGAATGCCCAACAACGGTCGGCGCCATAGTCGTGCGGCGGCCAGCTGGATAAAAAGCGGATGGTCGTGAACGTGACGACATATGAGCTCGACCGTGGTGATCTGCTCAGGCTCGGTGATCCTGTGGCCGGTCAGTTCGGCCCGCTGCCGGAACAGTGTCAGGGCCTGCCCGCGGGTCAGCGGCGGCACCTCGACCAATTGTTCGTTGGCCAAGCCGATCGCTTCGCGGCTGGTCGCCACGATAGAAAGCCGCGGTACCGCGGCAAGCAGTTCGGTGATCAACTCATCGGCACCACCGACGACGTGCTCACAGTTGTCCAGCACCAACACGACTTGCCGACCTCGCCCTGTCGAATCGGTGACAGTAAACGTATCAACCAGCGCGTCGAAGACCGACCGCCTGGAGAAATCAGCATCCAGCACCGCCTTCGCAACTTCTTTCTCCACCGCGGCACGATCGGAGTCCTTGACCAGCCGCGCCAGCCGCGCCCAATACACAGGCACACCCGTGGCTTTGTGATAGCGGCGCACTGCCTCAGCGGCCAGCCGCGTCTTACCGATCCCACCCGAACCCATCAAGGTGACCAACCGGATCGAGCCCAGGAGCAGCTTGCCGATCTTGGCCAGCTCTGGTTCACGACCGACGAACCCGCTCGTGGCCTGCGACACAGCGTGGGGAACTTCTCTGCGCCTCGCCGACATACTCCAAGCCTAACGCGACGCCTGCACGCCTCTTGTAAAAACCGGGAGGACGAGCCGCTTGGTGCGTATCTCCAGACCGACGTCGGGATTGTGGATCTAATGGTGTTTCTGGCCTGGTTCGCTGGGCGAAGTTCGTCGGGAAGGTGCCGTGATGACGACACTGAATGCCGTGGCGAGGAGAGAGGCTGAGGTTT
>NZ_JBEZDE010000102.1:0-3069 GCF_040648115.1 Nocardia sp. NPDC049190 | reverse complement strand
TGATCCGGTCCAGCTCTGCACCACGACCAACGAAACCATCCGTTGCCGCCACCGGACCCCCGGCACGCTCTCGGTGCGTCGCCGACATAGCACCCCAGCGTAGTCGTCCCAGCTCTGTGGTCGAGAGGCTCCGCGCCGCGAAGCCCGGGAATCGGTCTACGGCGTGCTGTGGTCACCCGGCAGGAGATAATCCGTGTTTCAACGACCCGCTTTCCTGCAGCCTTCCCTTGCATATCGGCAATTCAAGCGATGGCCGCAGCGGCCATCCGACACGTATGCCCCGACGGACCGGCGTTCCCTTGCTGGAGGCTAGTTCACCTGGTTCAGGCGCACATGAACACGGACGCGCCCTTTGTCATCGCGTCGGGCGACCGCATGTCCCGATCGGCCGGTGTTGTCCAACTGCAGCGAGATGGGGCCGCCCACCCCGAGAAAGTTGCGCCACCATGTCTTCTGGTCCGGGATGGCCACCATGATGGTGATCTCGTCGCCACTACGTCGAAAACTTACCGGTGTGCTGATCGTCCGCCCCGATCGTCGGCCGATGTAAGTGATCTCCGTAATGCTCCGGCTGACCTGGGATCCGATCCATGGCGCCGTGGTCAACGCCATGACGCCGGCGTTGACCACGCGCGCAACTGGTTTCAGCACCGTTCTCAGCTCCATCGCATCTCCTGATCGCCGACCGGGTGTCAGCCACCAACCTAGCGGACCGCACGTCGCTGCAGCAGACGGCGCGGCTGGCGAGTGTGACGTAGCAAACACCGTAACGGTGGCGCACCGACTGAACCGGTGGTCGCGGTAGTTCGTAGTAAGGGTGACGAGATGCCGGTGTGCGCGGCATCGAACAGCGATGGAAGGTTCGAAACATGAGTTCAGCCAATCGATTTCAGCGTGCCGCAGTTCCGCTCACGGCGGCCGCGGTCGTTCTCGCCGGGCTGCTGAGCGCCTGTGGTGGCGACAAGAGTGGCCAGCCTGCGCCAGCGGCCTCGACGGTGTCGTCGGTGGCGCGGGTGGCCTCGTCGACCGCTGTCGCCGCGTCGGTGGCGCCCGCGGCAGGGCAGGCTCCCGCGGTGGCGAAGACGCAGGGCTGGCTGAAGATCTACGGCGGAGCCGCGCCGACCGGGACCGTGAACGCGGTACAACTCTCCGCGACCATTGACCCGAATATCGGGCAGTACGTGGCGGACGGGTCGGGCCGGTCGCTCTATCGGTTCGACAAGGACACCGCGAAGCCGTCGGTGTCCAACTGCGCTGGGCAGTGCGCCATGACCTGGCCGCCCCTGACCGTGGCCCGTGACCAGTCGGTCTACGTCTCGGGGGTCGACCCCCAGCTGGTCGGTTTCATCGAGCGTGCCGATGGCGCATGTCAAATCACCATCGGAGGGTGGCCGGTGTACTACTTCTCGAAGGACAAGAAGCCGGGTGATCTGCTCGGCCAGGGTGTCGGTAACACGTGGTTCGCGGTGGCTCCGAATGGCGGCAAGGCCCTCTCCAAGTGACTGTCCGGTCACACTTCTGATCGGTCGGCGGACCGGCGATCGTGCCAGTTCGAACAACGGCATCGGCTCGGCGAATTCCTCTCCGGATTCGCCGAGCCATCCCATTTCCGCGGCGATGACGGCTGCACATCGAGCGTGTCCAGAAACATCGCCACACCCAGAAACATCGCCACACGACGGTGCGGCTTCCCTGACGCCGGTAACCGCGGAGGCTGGGACAGACCTCAACTTCGACGCTATCGTTGGACGATCTATGTGAACTTTCGGGCGCGATGCCATGGGAAATGACGTGAAACTCTCAAAGTCCAGAACCTGGCGACCGATCGACCTGGCACGCGAGCACGGGCTGTCCACCCAGGCAGTACGGAATTACGAGGACCTCGGTGCGCTCCCGCCGGCCGAGCGCACCGACAGCGGCTACCGCCGTTACACCGACCTGCACGCCCGGGCCTTGCACACGTTCTTGGCCCTGCGCGCAGGCTACGGTCACCAGGCCGCCGTCGACCTCATGCGCAGCGCGAACCGTAACGATCGGGTGGGCCTCTATCGTCGATGGGACGAACTGCACGCGGGCTTCCTACAAGAACGCCGGACCCACGCCGAGGTCACCGCAGCGCTCGAAGCACTGAACAGCACTCCGTCACCCCGGTATCCCTCCGAGCCGCTCACAGTCGGACAATTGGCACGCCGCCTCGGTATACACCCCGCGACGCTGCGGCAATGGGAGAGAGCCGGCATCACCGCACCGCCACGCGACCGAGCGACCGGCTACCGCACCTACGGCGGCACCGAAATCCGCGACGCCCACCTGGCCCGATACCTTCGCAAGGGCGGCGTCCCACTTCGCGAGGTAGCCTCCTTTCTCCGCGAACTGCATCAGGCCGGAACCACCGACCACATGCGCGCCATGCTCGCCGACTGGGGCGCCCGCCTGTCGGTTCGAAGCCGCGGCGCCATATACGGGATCGCCCAGCTCGACCACTACCTCACCGATCTCGACCACATCCGTTCCTGACCATCCAGACAGCCTCGACGGTCATGACCGTCATCTCAGCGGCGATGCCTTGGGGCTGGGGTTACCGCGCTGAAACTGGTCGAGCAGCTCTGGAGCCCGGCCGCGGGTTTCGGTGCCGGGGTCGACCAGGATCGGGGTGTTGAGCAGAGAGGTATCGGCGAGGGGTCCGTGCAGGTAGTCGACGAGAAATCGATGCGCTGGCGGTCGGGTTCGGGCATCGTGACCGGGGGTTGAGGAACATCGGCGCGAATGTTCCGGTAGCACCTGAACAGCCTGCCGAGAGCCGCGCCGCACCGGGCACTACCGCCCATAGTGTCACTTCGGCCCGGACGCGGGCGGCTTGGAATCAGGTCGTGTGGCGGATGATCGTGCCGGCGATCCGCTCGGTGAGCCCCGGCGAGAAGAAGGGATGGTGGCCCATTCCAGGCATGATCTCTAGTGTGTCGCGCCTGAAATTAGGCAAGTAAGTTGTTGATTAGTTTGGGGTGTTGTCGGGTTGATTTTGGCGAGGTAGTCGGCGAGGGATTTCAGGATTTCGTCTGCGGTTTTGGT
>NZ_JBEZDE010000101.1:0-3354 GCF_040648115.1 Nocardia sp. NPDC049190 | reverse complement strand
ACGACCATCCATCGGGTATTCGGCAAAGCCTCGCGGATGGCAGGGATTACACCAGTCTGTCCAGCGTGGACGACTGGAATGAGGCCGGCTGTGAACATCTCGAGGAGCCCTGGCCGATCGATGACGTAGCGTGCGCCATACCGCTCGTTGGCCCAGATGGCGTCGCCCGATGCTTCGAGGTCGGCCAGCACTTCAGGCGTCGTCATCCGGTAGCCGCGAGTACGGCCAGGACCAACCTTCAGGCGTTCGAACAGGCGGAACCGGGTGTCGATCGTGGACAGTGCAGCCGTAATGGAGTCCTTGCCAGTGGCCGGACCGCCGTACAGGATCACGCCAGAAGTCATCGGGTTGTAGCTTCTCGGCGGAAGCTCTTGATGAGTTGTCGGACTTGGGTGCGCAGCGGCTCGCTGTCCGGATCGTTGTCGATGACGACGTGATCAACCTCGGGACGGAACGACGCATCGAGCCCCGCGACATATTCGTCCCAGTGCGACAACTTCCATGTGTCGCGGGCAGCTCCTCGCCTGCGGAGATACAGGTGCATGGTCTCGACCGAGCAACGGACCCACACGAACGTCGGATCGGCATTGCAGGTCTCGGCGCGTGCAATCGTCTGATCGATCCAAGATCGGTCGGTGAACTCGCGGAGGTATGGAGCAGTCGCGATGACCGAGTTGCCGCACTCCGCATTGTCCTGGACGACTGCGGCCAATGCCTCGTACTCCCGTGGGCGAATCCGGTTTCTGTACACGTCGGATTCACGGTCATCGATGGTGGAGCCAAGATCTTCCAAGGCGGGCTCGATGATCGGACGAGCGATCGTGTCCTTGTCCAGGATCGCCCAGTTGGTCTCCCGGGCCATGATGCGCCCGAACTCACTCTTGCCGCTGCCCGGGAAGCCACCGATGTAGACGATTCGAGGTCGGACAGGGCGAACCGGCGCAGCAATCGCCAGGCTTAGTGCGGTGGGCGTAGTAACGATTCGCCCGGACCGATCCCGGCTCGCGACATATCCGTCAGCCGCGAGCTGTTCCATCGCCTTCGAGACCGTGAGCTGACTAGCCTGCCATTCCTTCGCGAGTTCACGTGTCGACGGGAGACGTTGGCCGTCCCGTAGCCGACCGGACTCGATGTCATTCCGGATTGCCTGCGCTATCCGCAGATGTGCTGGGACGGCTGCCGAGCGCTCTGGTCCGGGCACGCTGATCTCCTTCAGTAGCAGTTGCCTCCATGAGGGTATCAGTCGGTTCCGGCGCTGCGACCTGGGCGAATGTCGAGATTCAAGATAGCTCAACATTCGCCGAGAAAGTACTTGATACCGAGCGAAAGCAGTTTATACTATTGAGACGTAGCGCACAGAGGTAGCGCCCAAAATCCACTTCAGGCGGGGAGATTCAAATGGCAATTCGTGAGACGAGCAAGGCGACCGCACTCCGTCCGTCGCGTCTGAACTTCGCCGGTTGGTGCAAGTACTGCCTGACCCAGAACTGCTCTGATGCCCGCTGCATCGAGACCCACGCTCGCACCGAGTGGCAGTTGTGCGGCAAGTGTGGTGGCACCGAGTACGTCGGCGGCCACATCGACCCGATGACGGCCTGCCAGCGCTGCGACTGCTTCGGTGGGGTGATCGAGGTGGACGCCTACACCGCCGAGGTTGTCGAGCTGCGTCCGGAACCGGTGGCCTCGGGTTATTCCGTTGCGCGTCCGGTGGTCTATGAGTCCTGGCCTGCTGGTGGTGGGGCTCCGGTCCGGTGGGTCCGGTGATGCCGGTGGAGAATGCCACGGAATTGTCGAGCCCTGTCACGGATGGTGATGGGGCTACGGCCCGTCAGACAGCCGCCGAGCGTCGTGCTCTTCCGGACTTCCGGGATGTCGCGGACGCGTTGGCCGATGAGCACCATGTCTGCCGCCGCCCGGTCCCTATGCGGGTCGAGGACCCGAAAACGTTGCAGGTCACCTACGTCGGCTCTCCGTGTAAGGCCACCATCGAATCGGTGTGCCCGGCGTGTGCGGCCAAGGCCCGTTTCCTGCGGATGACGCAATGCCATGAGGGCTGGCACATGACCAGTGAGCCGGTGATCGAGAAGCGCACACCCACGGGGGAGCAGAAAGATCTCGTAGCGGCGCGCTCGGACCTGTTCGCCCAGTACCAGGACGCTGCCGACGACGGCGACCGGGAAGCCATGGCCGGCATCCGGGAAGTCGTCGCCTCGCTAGATGTGGAACTGCGCGAGTCCGGGTTCCGGGGCCGTCTCCCGGACTTCGACGCCAAGCTCAAAGATCGGCGTAAGCGTTCCACCCAGCGGCGCCAGGACGTGCCCGACCTGCCGCGTCTGAAGGTCGCGAAAACGACGATCGGGCGGGAGTACGCGGGCAAGTACCGGCCCTCGACGTTCGTCACGCTCACTCTGGACTCCTACGGGGCCGTGCACTCAGACGGAGCGATCGACTCGAAAGGTCGTGTGTGCGGGGACGGTTCGCCGCGTGACCCGGAAACCTACGACTACACCCGTGCGGCGCGGGACATCGTGCACTTCGCGGCCCTGTTCGACCGGTGGATCCAGAACCTGCGCCGTGCGGTCGGCTGGGACGTGCAGTACTTCGCGACCGTGGAACCTCAGAAGCGCGGCGCCCCGCACTTGCACATCGCGATCCGGGGATCGATCCCGCATGCGGTGTTCCGGGCGGTTACCGCGGCGACGTATCACCAGGTGTGGTGGCCGCATCATGACCTCGAGGTCTACACCGGGTCGCGGATGCCGGTCTGGGACGAGGGCGCCGGCACCTTCTGCGACCCCGACACCGGACAGCCGTTGACCGGGTGGGACGAAGCACTCGACGTGATGGATGCCGTCGACGAGCTCGAACCGGCGCACGTGGTCCGGTTCGGTGTCCAGGTCAAACCTATCGGCGTGCTGGGTGGCACGGAGGATGCTGACAACAAGGTGCGGTACCTGACCAAGTACCTCACCAAGAGCGTCGCGGAGATCATCGAGCCCAAGTCTCGGCGGGCAGCGGAGCATTACGACCGCTTGCATGCCGAGCTCGAGCAGACGCCGTGCTCGCCTCGCTGCGGTGTGTGGCTCCGGTACGGCATCGTCCCCAAGGGCGCGACCGCCAAGACCCAGCCGGGCCGCTGCAAGGGCAAAGCGCACCGCCGTGACACGTTGGGTATGCCCGGGCGCCGGGTCCTGAACTCGCGTCGCTGGTCGAACAAGACCCTGCCGGATCACAAGCAGGATCGCGCCGATTTTGTTCGGCAAACCCTCGCCGCTGTCGGGATCGTCAAGCCGGATCGTTCGCATCTGATCATCACCCCAGTCGAACCGGGCGACAAGTCGGTGCCACCTCAAG
>NZ_JBEZDE010000100.1:0-3623 GCF_040648115.1 Nocardia sp. NPDC049190 | reverse complement strand
GCCGAGTCGGAGGCGATGGTTTTCGTTGATACTGAACAGTCCGGCCGTAGTGTGTCGCAGTCCGGGGTGACTGATTCGTCTTGGTGATGATGGTGTGTCGGTTGGGGGTGTGTGGTGGCGTTTAACGTCGAGGGCCCGGCTTTGTTGCGGGGTATTGGGGAGTTGTTGAATTTTGGTATGGAGTTGCCTGATACTCGGGCGGGGGATTTGGAGCGGTTGGGTGAGCGTGGTTTGTTGGGTTTGGCTCCGCGGGTGCGGGCGTTGTCGGAGGCTGTTCGGGGTACGCAGGGGAATGTTGCGGATATTTATGAGGGTGAGGCGACTGATGCGTTGTTGAAGTCGTTGGGGTTGTTGGAGTCGGGGAAGTTTTCGTTTGATGAGTTGGCTGATGCGATGACGCAGTTCGGGAATGCGTTGGTGAAGACTGCGAATGGTGTGACGAAGACGCAGTTGATTATGTGGGGTTTCGCGGCGGTGACGTTGTATGCGTTGTGGTCGGCGCGGGCGGCGTTGGGGTTCACGCCGTGGGGGCGGGCGGCGTTGCCGGTGGTGGAGGAGGTGATTCTTCTCGAGGGTAAGCAGCTTGTGCGGTGGCAGGCGTTGCGGGGGTTGGGTGAGGCGGCGGCGGCGATGGGGGAGTCGCGGGCTGCGGGGATGTTGGTGCCGTTGTTGAAGCGGTTCGGGGTGTTGCCTGCTTTGCGGGAGTCTTCGGGTGGGGTGTTGGCGAAGGTGTTGGGGGGTGATGTGGCGAGGGCGGCGGTGAAGCAGGGGTTGGTGGGTGTGGGGATCGATGGTGTTGCTGGTGTGGTGTCGGGGGATGGTTTTCGGTGGGATTCGGCGTTGACGATGGGGGCGTCGTTCGCGGCGGGGCCGTTGGCGGGTGGGCCTGCGGCGCGGTTTATGCAGAGTTTTATGGGGCGGTTCGTGGTGCCGCCGTTGGCGGCGCGGGTGGCGACGGGTGCGGTGGCGGGGTCGGTGTCGATGGTGGGGATGGGTGTGGGTGGTGCGGTGATGCAGTCGGTGTTGCAGGGGTCGTTGGCGTGGCAGGCGTTCGCGGCGGCGGTGGATCCGCATATGTTGTTGGCGGGTGCGGGTTTGGGTGTGTTGGGTGGGATGCGGTCGGTGCCGGAGGTGCGGGGTGCGGGGCAGGCGGGGGTGTCGGGTGAGGGGCCGCGGTGGAAATGGGAGCGGGGTGAGTTGACCGAGACGTCGCGGCGGGAGGGGATGTATGAGTATCGCGAGGTGCGGAGGTTGCATCCGGATACGTTTCCGGAGGGGCCGGTGCGTGAGCGGGCGCATGATCTTTATGCGCATGTCAACGAGGTAAGGGATGCGGCGAATTCGCATGGGCGTAATGCGAATGCGTATCACAGTGGTGATGTCAGGGAGTTGAGGAGTGCCCGGCAGCAGTTGACGTCGTTGCGGGATGCGGCGGTGGTTCATGATGGGAGTGCTCCGCATCCGGATGCTGCGGTGCGGGCGGGTTCGGATGGTGCGCGGGCGGGTTCGGATGGTGTGCGGGCGGGGTCGTCGGATGCTGGTGCTGGTGGGAGATCGCCTGCGGTGCGGGGTGATTCGGGTACGGGTACGGGGTTGGATCGGTCGTCGCGGGGTGGTGCGCGGCCGGTTGTGCCGAGGTCGTCGTCGGGGGGTGCGGGTGTGGTGGCGGGTCCGCAAGCGTCGGCGGCGGTGCCGGGTGGGTCTGCGGGTCAGGTGGGTGGTTCGGCTGTGTCTGGGGATCAGGGTGAGGGTGGTCGGGTTGTGCCGGTGGATGGTTCGGTTCCGGTGGTGGGGGAGGGGTCGGGGCGTGTGGGTGGTGATCCGAATGCGGGGTCGGGTCAGACGGCGGATCAGGTGTTGGCGGAGTTGCAGCGGACGTCGTTGGATCGGTTGAAGAGGGATGCGGAGTTGGGGCGGGTGGCGACGGGGTTGCCGGAGGGTGTGGATCCGGTGTTCGCGGCGCCGCGTGCGGGGCTGCGGAGTGTGGGGTTGGATCGGGTGTTCGCCGAATTCGGTGAGAGTGCGACGCCGGTGTCGTGGGTGGGTGTGACTGAGGGGTTTTTCCCGGTGTCGGATTTGGGGAAGGTTTTGGCGGAGGGTTTGTCGCCGGGTCGTTCGGGTTATATTTCGGGGTTTACGTCGTTGGAGCAGGCGGCGCGGTTCGGTGCGGGTCATGTGGTTGTGGTGCGGGCGCCGGGTTTTCATCGGGTGGGGATTTCGGGGGAGCCGATGGCGTTGTTCGTGGGTGGGGCGGCGGAGAATTTTGTGGCGGGGTGGCATGAGTTTTCGGGGGAGATGTCTATTTATGTGGAGCATTCGGGTTTCGATCCGGTGCGGAAAGCGGCGGTTGAGGGGTTTGCGGGGTCGGTGGGTGGGGGGTCGGTGGGTGTGCAGCGGTCGGCGGCGCCGGCGGTGCAGCCGCGCCCGGATGCTGGGTCGTCGCGTGCGGGGCGGGTGCCTGTTGTGCGGCAGGACAGTTCGGGGTTGCCGACGCCGGAGCAGGTGCGGCGGGGTAGGGATGTGACGGGGTTGACCGTGGAGATGGATCCGCGGGTGGGGTTGTCGGGGGTGGGGTTGGATCGTTTGTTGGCGGGTTTTGGTGAGTTGGTGAATCCGCCGAGGTTTGTCGATGACGCGGTGGTGGGGTATGTGGCTGTGGCGGAGGGGAGTGCGGATGCGCCGTTTGTGAATGGTTTGGTGTCGCGTTCGGGTGTGGTGGTGGTGTATGACTCGCCGGGGGCGGCGCGGGCTGCTGTGGGTGGGGATTGTCGGGTGTATGTGGTGGAGGGGCGGCGTGGGAGGTTCGAGCAGGATCTTCCTAATGGGGGTAAGGCGTTTCTGTATGCGGGGGAGATTCCCGCGCATAATGTGTTCGGTCGTTTCCAGTCGGATGATGATGCTCGTTTGGATGTGGGGGGGTTCGAGGATTTCCCGGCTGTGCAAACGTTTGTGCCGAATCCGGGGTTCGATCCTGATCGGCCCTCGCAGCCGGTGCCTGTGGTGGCGGATGCGGTGGATGTGGTGGGGGAGTGGGAGCGGGTCAAGCGGTTACCGCATCCGGCGGATCGGGTGTGGCAGCGGCGGCAGGACAGGGATGCCGCGGCGGTGGTCGCGGAGTTGTTGCGGCCCTCGGAGCAGGAGTTGCGTCGGGGGATGCAGGCGATGGGGTTGCCTGCGGGGGTGGATGCGGCGCCTGCGGCGGTGGATGGTCGGGCGGTTGATCCGAGAACGTTTCCCGCGTTCCGGGGGAGTCTGCGGTGGTTGGGGCAGCAGACGGGGCCGGTGCTGTTCGTTCCGTTGACACGTGGTGGGGAGGCGGTGTTCGAGACCGGGATCGTGGGCGATGCCGGGGTGGTGTATGGGTTCACGTCGCTGGAGAAAGCGCGGGAGTTCGGGACCGAGGCCGTGGTGGAGGTGGATGCGCCGGGCGGGTTCATCGATGACGCCTCGGGGGTGGTGGTGTTGTTGGACAGTGTCGCGGGCCGGTATGTGGTGGGCGCACATGTGGTGTCGGGGCAGGGACCCGAAGCGGTGTCGAGTTTCACGCGCAACCCCGGTTTCGCGCCGGGACGGGTACCGCGCAAGCAACCGAAACCGGTAGCGGCGCGGTCGCTGTCGGAGCG
>NZ_JBEZDE010000099.1:0-3865 GCF_040648115.1 Nocardia sp. NPDC049190 | reverse complement strand
CGTGACATCGCGGCCATCGCCCACACCCTCAACACCCGACCCCGCAAGACCCTCGGCTGGAAAACACCCGCCGAAGCCTTCACCGAACAGCTACGGTCGCTCGAACAAACCGGTGTTGCAACGACCAATTGAATACGGCTTGCGATCCACGGTCGGTGTGCAGAATGCGGCCGGCCACCTCACCGCGGCGGGACACGACATTGTCGAGAGCACGCACGGCCAGCGCCGACTTCACCCGAGAATCGATGGAGTAGCCGACGATCCGGTTGGAGTAGACGTCTATGACCGCGCAGATGTAGAGCTTGCCTTCACCGGTGTGATGTTCGGAAATGTCGGCCAGCCACAACCGATTCGGGGCCTCCGCACAGAACTGACGGCGAACGAGGTCGTCGTGGACCGGTGGGCCGGGTTTGCCCTTGCCACGACGCTTCTTGCCGAACACGCTCCACCAGCCCTGCGCCGAGCAGATCCGCCAGGCGGTGCGATCGGCCATCGGTTCACCGGCCGCGCGGGCTTCGTCAGCGAGGAACCGGTAGCCGAACTCCGGGTCGGTCGTCGTGGTGGGCGTCGAGCAGCGCGTTGGCTCGATACGCCTGGTCGAGTTCGGCGTCGGTGACCGGTTTGGCCAGCCACCGGTAGTACGGCTGGCGGGCCAGATCCAATACCCGGCACGTCACCGTGACGGGGATCCCGTCTTCGGCCAGCTCGCGGACGAGCGGGTAGATCATATCCTGGCAGGCTCGCCTCGCGAAATAGGCCGCAGCCCGTTTGAGGACCTCGTTCTCCTGCTCCAGCAACCGGATTCGCCACTTGGCCGCACGAAGCTCGGCCGACTCGCTGGTACTGGCGCCGAGCTCGTTCCCTCGACGACATCGGCCCGGCGCAACCTTTCGACAACGTCACCGGGTAAACCCCGAAATCGGCCGCGATCTGCTCCAGCGTCACACCACCGTCACGGTTGCGAGCCACACGCACGACATCGTCACGGAACTCACGAGGGTAGGGCTTGGACACAGCGACATCCTTTCAGCCCGCCTGTAGAGCAAGCCAACTCAGATGTCACCTATCCATGCAGCGTGGTCGTTTCTGGATCGGTTCAGCGTGCCTACACGCGGGGAGTAGCATTGCATATTGTGGAGGTTAGGCGTCGGCAAGGCGCGGGTCGCCTACCCGCTCCGACCCATAGCTTCGTCGGTCGAGACCGTGAGCTGGAAAAGATCAACACTCTACTGTTGGGCTCGGCCCGGTTGATCACCCTCACCGGCCGCGGCGGGATCGGGAAAACCCGCTTGGCCGCCGAAGCCGTCCGCCGCTACCACAAAGCCGACACCAGGAAAATACGTGTGTATTGGGTGCGGCTGGCGCGACTGACCCCAGGCTCCGACACCACCGCGGTCGCAGAAGAAATCGCCCACACGGTGATCGACGCCGACTTCTCCGGACGTTCGGTATGGGATGCCCTCCTCGACACCCTCACCCGCCCCGATCCCACCGGACACACCCCGCGCACCATCCTGGTGCTCGACAACTGCGAACACTTGCTCACCGCGGTGGTGGATTTGATCACCGAGTTGCTCGAGACCATACCGAAATTGACCGTTGTGACCACCAGCCGCGAACCCCTGTGCTGGGTCGACGAACACCTGATACCGGTTCCGCCGCTGTCCCGTCGCAATGGTGTGGCTTTGTTTCGGCAGCGTGCCGAGCTCACCGGCCATCCCGTTATCGGCACCGAGCAGGCCGCCACGGCTGCCGAGATCTGCCGCCACATCAACAACCATCCCCTCTACATCCAGTTGGCCGCCGCCCGACTGGTGCACCAACCGCTGGCTATGATCCTGTCCGGGCTGACCGGCGACGTCGACGACACCCGTCTGCGTTGGTCGCACGGGCCCCGCGCCGGCGCCGACCCGCGCCATCGCGGGGTCGCCGACGTCATCGCCTGGTCCTATCAGTTGTGCGGCGACAGCGAGCGTTTGTTGTTCGATCGGCTGTCGGTGTTTGCCGCCGGTTATGACACCAACCCCGACGACACCACGAACACCGTGTTGGATGTGGGCGCCGACCTCGACGCCATAGAAACCATCTGCAGTGACGACACCGACGACGCGAACAACCACGCGGGTGTCAGTCTGGCTCGGGGTGAGATCGAGAACGTACTCGAATGCCTTGCCAATCATTCGTTGGTGTCGGTGCACATCACGCCCACCACGGTGCGGTACTCGCTGGTGGAGAGCTTGCGTGTGTTCGCCCAGTACCAGCTGCGGCAGCGTTCCACCCCAGAAATGGACGCACCAGCTCGGCTGGCCGACCGGCACCTGCGCTACTACCGAGACAAGATCACCTACGCCGCCACCCACTGGTTCCACCCCGAAGGACAAGACCTATTGAGCTGGGCGCTGGGGGCCTGGGCCGATCTGGTGACTGCGATCGAGACCAGTCTCACTATCCCCGGGGAGGCCGGCGCCGGTCTCGAGATCTGTCTCGGACTGATCTCCCTGCGTGTGCCCTACATCAGCGGCTCAGTACGTGAAATACGTTCCTGGATGCAACGCTGTCTCGACGCCACCTGGGCGTCGACTCCACGACCGACCGAACTCCAGATCGAGGCCATGGCCCACGTTGCGTTGGCCGCCATGGCGCAAGGCCTTCTCGAGGATGCCGAGCGGATGCTCGAAGAATGTATCACTGTCTGTATCCCCGACCCGGACCTCAGAGCGCACTGGCGGCACACCGCCGAGACCGATCTCGGCCTCCCCGCCGTTGCCGAGTACGCATGGGGGATGGAACTGCTTTTCGCCCGCGGCGACGCCTGCGCTATCACGGTCCTGACACGCGCCCGGGACAAATTCGACGCCCTCGGCCACCCCGGCGCCGCGTCGCTGAGCGAGCTGTTCACGGCTGTGGCCGCGAGCATATTGGGAACCGCGTACCAAGCTCACGAGATCACCCAGCGCTGCCTCGATCGCGCGAACGCTTCCGGAATTCTGTGGGAGAAGTTGTGGGCTCAACTGATCCGGGCGATCGCCCTGGCAAGGCATGGCGACCCCACCGAAGCCCTGGCCCTTTTACGGACCGTACTCGCGCAACTGCTGCCTCTCCACGATCAGTGGGCGGGATGGTGGGCTGTCGAATTTCGGTCCTGGTCGTTGGCGTACCTCATCACCGATTCGCGCCCCGCCGGAAAACTCGACCACAACAAACTCGTCGCGGTGGCCACCGAAATCGCCCACTTGGCCGGAGGAGTCAAGACTCTACGAGCCCACCTGGGCATCGATATCGGGGCGATAAGGCCTTTCGCCGACGAGTCCGCCAAGGCGATCACCGTCGCCCGCCGCGTACTCGGTTCCGACGCCTTCACCGCGGCGGAAACCCGAGGCGCCCGACTGCGTCCCGAACTGGGCGAGGTGCAGCGCTTCGCCATGGGCACACACCACATCGACACTCCACCAACCTCTTCCCTAGCCAAGAAAGTCCCCCTATCGCGCTGGCACGACCTGACCAAGGCCGAACAACAGGTCGCCATCCTGGCCGCCGCCGGATGGACCAACACCGCCATCTCCGCCCGCCGAGGCACATCCGTCCGAACCATCGACACGCAAATCGCCGCGATCCTGCACAAATTGGTCATCACGTCACGCGAGGACATCATCGAACACATCCCCCGAAGCGCCATCGACCAGGTGCGCACCGAAACCACCCGACGACCGGATCGAACCGGTCAGAACCCTCTACATCGCCTCCCATGAGGGGCCGGTTGTGGGGCGGACGGGACTGTCAAATTAACGGTGTAATCGGTTGATTTGTGGTTACTTTCGTCCGGCGGACAGGCGGCCGTCGAAGGTGATCTCGAAGGCGTTCAGGG
>NZ_JBEZDE010000098.1:0-3948 GCF_040648115.1 Nocardia sp. NPDC049190 | reverse complement strand
AAGACGTATCGACAACTCATCGACCACGAGTCGAACATCATCCAGCACGACCGATTCCGGCACAACACGAACGAACCACAACCACGCAAGACACGGTCTGAGTGCTCCTCTCATGTCCGTCGGCGTCCGGGGAGATCTGTGTTTCGGGGAGCGGTGGGTTGTATACCCGGGAGTGCGTATCCCCGGTCCAACGAGACGTGACCCGCGCAGTCAATCACGTGAACCGTAATTATCGGGGTCCCGGCAGATCGCGCACTGTATCGACCCACGCAAATGGGCTGTCTCATCCAGCCTGTTGCAGGCTCTCGGTGAGAAGCCGGAACTGCGCGGGTTGCCAGATTGAGCATAATATCCACATTGGCGGGCACAATGTCGGCCAGCTCGGTGCTCGGGATAGGCCACCATCGCTCGGTCTGAACTCGATGTTTGTGCACGGCGGCTGTAGCTACAGCGCCGCACGGCACTCCGTCCGGAGCGGCGTTCACCAGGTTTCGTCGAGGCTGCCGCGTCCAATCTCCACTGCGGCGGCACGAAGAGCTGCGATGACTCCACTGCCAGCGACGTCTTCGTCGTAGGCAACCCGTCTCAGCACGGCATCGAGGGGATCGCTCGGCAACCCGGTCGACCATTGCTGAAGCCTTGTGTCGAGGGGAGGGCAACGCCGAGGGCTTTAGAGCACCTCAATCCTGATCGCCGGGAGTCACGGTCAGATCCGGGCGGCGGGCGGGTCTCGGCTGGATCTCGCATCGATGTCCATAATGGCCAAGGCGGGGAATGCCCCAGCTCGAGTTTCGCCCGCACAGCCGGACCAAGACCACGCCGCCCGGTCCCCGGACTGACTTTGTCCTCAGCAACGGGCCGCGCGAGGAATCCAATACAAAACGAAGCTGCTCGATAGGACCCAATTCCACGGACCCGCCGTATTCCAGTTCTGCGACGCTGGCCCTTGCTCGGATAAGCCGATCACCGAAAGTGCGACAGTGTTGTCGGCCGGACAAATCGCGTCGCCGCGCGATGGCTACTAGGATGGTGTGGTGTGGTGAGCGGGAGCCGAGATCGTGTCATTACAGCTGCAAACTTCATTGGTCGTAATCGTGAGTTGGAGACGATCACCACCTTGTTGTTGGGTTCGACTCGCCTGATCACCTTGACCGGACCGGGTGGGATCGGCAAGACCCGGTTGGCGGCCGAGACTGTGCGGCAGTACCACAAAGCGAGAAAAGGACCGGTGCATTGGGCCCGTTTAGCGCGGCTGGGCAAGAACTGCAACCGCACGGCGGTCGAGGAAGAGGTCGCCAAAGCGGTGCTCGACGTCGATTTCTCCGGTCGGTCGGTGTTCGACGCGCTGGTCGAGACTTTGACCGTAACCGATGCGGCAGGGCGGGCCCGGCAGGTTGTCTTAGTACTGGACAACTGTGAACACGTGGTGTTCGCTGCCGGTGAGTTGATCGCTGAGTTGCTTGAAGCGGTCCCAGGGCTGAGTATCGTGGCAACCAGCCGAAAGGCGATCGGCTGGGTCGACGAGCAGCTGGTCGAGGTGCGCCCACTGACCCGCAAACAGGCGTTGACGTTGTTCCAGCAGAGGGCTGAGATGGCTGGCCACCTGGTCGACGAGCCCGAACAGATCACTGCGGCCGAGTCGATCTGTCGCCACGTGCACAACCATCCGCTCTACATCCAGTTGGCCGCTGCACAGCTGCGTCGGCAATCACTGGTAAGTGTTCTCAATGAGTTGAGTGGCCTAGCCGACGACAGGCGGATGCGCTGGTCATCGGGATCCGAGTGCGGGACCGAACCTCGTCACCGGGCGGTCGTCGACGTCATCTCCTGGTCGTACGACCTGTGCGACGACAAAGAGCGCCTCTTGGTGGACCGCATGTCGGTATTCGCTGCGGGCTATGACCCCAACCCCGAAGACAACACCGATGGTGACAGGGTCCTCGACGTCGGAGCCGACCTGGAAGCGATCCAAGCGGTCTGCGCCGATGATCCTGGCCATGTTGCGGCCGTGAGTGTGATGGCCGATGAGGTCGAGGGGCTACTGGAACGTCTGGTCGACCAGTCACTGGTGTCGGTGCACAGGACGGCGACGACCACGCGGTACTCGCTGCCGGAAAGCACGCGAGTGTTCGCCAAGCAACGGCTGATCGAACACTCCACCGGCGAGGCGGCGGAAGAACCAGCCCGACTGGCCGAACTGCACCGCCATTACTACCACGATAAAATTGTGTATGCACGGGCTCACTGGTTCGGTCCCGCCGAGAAGAACCTTCTGTATTGGGCCCGCGCCGAATGGGACAACCTACTGACCGCGATCGAGTCCAGCCTCACCGCGCCGGGCGAATCCGCACTAGGCCTGGAGATCTGCACTGGGCTGATCGGCCTGCGTGTCCCGTTCTTCGCAGGGGCGCTGCGGGAGACCCGCTGTTGGACCGAAACCGCCCTGGCGGCCACCCGAAAGTTGTCCCGACAGCCGACCCAGCTTCAAACAGACGCATTGGCCCAGCTCGTACTGATTACTCTCTGTCAGGGCCAACGTGAGGATGCCGAACAGATGCTCGAAGACTGCATCGCGTCGTGCCTGCCCGAGGCCAGGGCCGGCTGGCGACAAGACCCCGGAACCGATATCGGCCTGCCCGGTCCCGCCGAATTCGCCTGGGGCGCTGAACTACTCTTGGCACGCAGTGATCCACAAGCTATCACCGTCTCGATCCGCGCCCGAGACAAAGCTCGCGACCTCGGCAACAATGGTGCGGCCGCGATGTACGAAATGTTCGCCGCCCTGGCAGCGAGTCTGCTCGGAACACCGCAACAAGCCCACGAGATCACCCGCCATCACCTCGACCATGCTACCGAGTCCGGGGCATCGTGGACGAAATCCTGGGCTGAACTGGTTCGGGCGATCGCCCTCACCCGACATGGCAGCCCCACCGAAGCGCTCGCGATCGGACGCACTGCACTGGCGCGTCAACTCCCCACGGGAGACCAATGGGGTGCGCTGTGGGCAGTCGAGATCCGGATATGGTCGCTTGCTCAGATCATTACAGACACCGCCTCAGCCGAACGCCCCAACCAAGCCTTCCTGACCGCCCTGGCCACCGAAGCTGCCCAACTCGCTGGAGGGGCCAAAACGTTCCGCACTCGACTCGGCGTAGACATCGAGAAACTGGGCCCAATCGGCGCTGAAACAACCAACGCGATCGGCATTGTCCGCCGCGTGCTCGGCGACAACAGGTTCAGCGCCGAGGAAACCCTGGGGTGCGGGTTGCGACCCGAACTGGCCGAGGTCCAGAAGCTCGCAATGGGCACGCTGCCCATCCAGCAATTGACACCTGCCCACCGAGACCGTGTAGACAGTCAATCGCCCTGGAACGAACTGTCTCCCACAGAACGCCAAGTCGCCATCCTGGCAGCCGCCGGATGGGCCAACACCGCCATCGCCGCACGTCGAGGCAGCTCCCCCAGAACCATCGACGCCCAGATCAGCGCCATCCTTCAGAAGCTCGCCATCAGCTCACGCACCGAAATCATCGGATTCGTCCCCGAAAATCTCATCAACCACGTCCGTACTGAAACCACCCGGCGGCCACACCGAACCAGCCACGCGACACATTAGCTGCCACAATGAGCCACGGGCACCCCGATAATCCAAAACTATCTGGATCGACCTCGCTCTTCGGGTATTCGTCTTGTGGTCGTCGTTCGGGCGCATGTGGAAATGTAGGGAATCCGTTCAGCGGGGTGGCTGCGAGGTGAATCCCCCCGGTGAGTCCGGAGACTTTGTGGTTTGAGAGTTCAGCGGTTTGCTGAGGTCTCTTGTTGACTGTAGTAGAGGGCTTCGAGTTCGGCTGGTGGTATTGAGCGGTCCCCGATGACGAGACCACCCGGAAATAGAGCCGGGTGATTTCGTTCCGTGTTCAGTTGGTTCCGCAGGCCATCGGATGATGG
>NZ_JBEZDE010000097.1:0-4112 GCF_040648115.1 Nocardia sp. NPDC049190 | reverse complement strand
GGCGCTACATCATCTGGCGGAACAAGCACGTCGAGGACCAACGGCTACACGAAATCGTCAACAGGGCAAACGTAGCCTGATGCGGCACTAGTAGCTGAATTGTAGACGCGGATTACAGAAATCCATGGCTATGCGGGGCTAGGAAAGGTATCGTCCCGATTCTCGCGCCCAGGCGAGATGACTTCCGGGCACTCGATCAAGCGTGTCGGCGATCTGCTGGAGGCGGTGTCGGGTTATGTCCGCCAGGTTCGGCGTTCTTTCGATACCGATGACGAATCTCTGGCGGGCAGTTTGCTGGTCGGCGTGTCGCTCGCCGATACGGTGCTGAACGTCGATACGGGCTTCATCGATGGTGAGTTCGAGGGCATGTTGGCAGACTGTGACGAAATTCGCGGTGTCGCCGGATGCGTTTTCACGGTCCAGAGACAGCAGGTCGTTGCACCAAGCGGACACATCATTGGTGGCGTCGCAGAATGCGGTCCATGACTGTTGGAGAGTTTCGGGAACCTCAGTGTGGTGCAGCGGCTCGAAGAGGTCGAGCATGAATGCACCGTTGAGTGCTCGCCGGTACGCCGGATATTCGGTGAGCGTCGGGACGCGGTCGGTGCAGCGGTCACGCAGTTGGCGGAAGAAGCCGTCGCGGTGGTCGCGCATGTGTGCGGTGAATCGGCTGTGCCAGTCAGGTGACATGCGGAACGAGGTACTGCTCCACAGGTCGGCCAGTGCCAGGGTGACCGGTGAGGTATCGGAGGCCGACGTTGCCGGCATATGTCGATCGACGACAGCGAGCAGGCCGGCGTAGGTGGTCGCCAGCAGGTCCCTGTCGCGCCCGATCGGGCCGTGGTCTTGAAGGTCGTCGAGGTGGAAGAGCCAGGCTGCCCATTTAGCCAGCAGAACGACATCGGTGTGCTGTGCGCCGGGTAGAGTCCGGGCCGCCAAACGGCCGAACGCTGCGCGGTGAAGCCGATGCAACTGGGTGTCCCCGCTAACCAAGCCACGGGCGACAGCCCATTCGAGGACCTCGGTATCGATGGTCTCCAGTTCGGGGTGGCTATCCGTGAGGATCGGAATGCCGAACAGGGTCTCATGGCCGCTCATCAGTGATTCCTGAGTGTGATCGGTGATGAGGAACTGGAGGGTGGCAGCGCCTTCAGGTGCCGGATGTGGCTGTTGCAGCGCTTCGATCGCCAGCTGTGTGCGCCGATCGGTTTCAGCGCTCGCCCATGCCCGCTCGCCGGTCGAACGCCAGGTCGGATGTCTGTCCTCGGCGCAGGTCCACCATCGCGTCTACCAGCGCATACACGCCAGCGCCGAGAGAAAGTCACTGCGAGGCTCCCGGTCGCGGTCGGTGTGCTGCCCGGGCGGCGTCGATGATCGTTCTAACGATGCGGTGCGGATCATAGAGTTCCTTTCCATGCCACAGCGGAGGTCGAAGGGAGGAACCGGCCTGGGCGTCGTGATGAGCATTCAAGAATGCGGCCCCATGTCGCCGGGCCTCGCCGGCATTCGGACAAGCAGAGAGAATATCTAGTGCCATCGCGGTTTCTTCCAGAGTCGCCGCCCAGATTCCCCACGAACCGTCGGTGTTTTGAGACTCCCGTGCCCAGTCCACCGCGCGTTGGACCGCCTCACAGCCCGGCTGTCCGCCGTAGCGGCGCAATGCCAGCACCGCGCAGCCGGTGGCATAGAATGGTGAGGCATGCCACTTATCGTCCCAGGCGCCCTCGTCATTCTGGGTTTCGATCAGATACTGCATGAGCGAGGCATGTGCTCGCCGATACAACGGGCAACCATCGGGGTTCTGGTTCACCCACAGTCCCAGCGCTTCCAGTGCATGCGCGGTTGCGGTGGTGGAACGGGTACGTTCGCCCGGCGTGCTAGCGCACCCGTCGTTCATGACGAAACGCAGCAGCGGATCGGGCGACACTGCGCTCCTCTCCAAGCGTCCCAGCAAGTAGAGAGCTGCAGCGGTGTCATCTCCGTCCGGTGGAACACCGGGTCCGGCGCATACGCCGTCGGGTGTGAGTACGCCTCGAATCCAGCTGATCCATTCCCGACGCACGGGTTCGGGAATCGGAATCGCCGAACGCACGAGGACACCACACACCCACAGCAGTTCGAATGCCTCCATGCGCATGATGACCGGGAATCCGCCATCCAGCACTCGGGCCTGACGCTGCAACAAATCCACAGCGTCGGGACGTGGTAACCGGGAGCGTGCCGCGACAGCCGCGGTCGCCGCAGCCGAGCACCCGACGGGTACGGCATGCGTCCACGGCCCCTCAGCGGCGGTGTCTGCGAGCAACTCGAGCGAATGCACCACATACGGAGGAGTAGCCCGACCGATGTCATGGGCTTCCCGCAGCCGGTGTAGCCGGGCACGGTCGCTGCCGCAGACCTGCAATATGTGTCGGGCAAACCGACCGAGAGCATCACGGTCTCCAAGACTCCAATTCCCGATGACTGTATTCCGCGGCTCGGTGGAAATCAGGTGGGCCAGATGCTCCCACAACGCCGGAACGATGAACTCGGATGCCACCAGGTCGGGCTGGGCCCGTGGGGCCATTGCTGTGGCGTGCCGCCGCAGGTAGCCCACACCGTCGCGCACAGCTGTCGCGGCCGCCTCGGTGAATGATGTTCCAGCCAAGGCCGATACGGCGGCCAGGGTCGGTACCATGCGGTACCGGACGGGCCATTGCTGTGCACCCCAGCTGCCGTCGCCGTTGCGTGTCCGCAGCAGTAAGGCGGTTGCGTCTGCGGCGAGCGAGTCACCGAACCGATCCGGACGGACCTGTGTCTGCAACAGCACTTGAGCGGTGTCATACGTCGCCGAGTTCACGCCACTCAGCGGAGCCCGCAGGAGGTCCTGTGGTGCAAAGAACTCGACGCTAGAATCGACCATCGGCTCTCCTGGGTGGACGCAGCGGTAGCCAGATTTGAGAACAGCAGTGGCCTATTTTGCTGGCAACGCGGTTGCTCCCGAAGCGTCCACAATTATCGGACGTTCCACGATAAACCCGTTGTATATATTCGTTGATTCCAAAACTCTGGCTATCCTGGTCTACCGTCGAACTGCCGCCTCGTTTCTGTGTAGCGCCGGCTAGATGAAGGATTCGTTGGGTCGGTGGTCGTAGGCGGTCGGGGATCGGTGGATGGGTGAGCCGATCTTGTTGTTGTGCCAGATTGCGGCGGTGAGGGCGAGCAGGCGTTGCAGGGCGCGTACTGTGACCTCGGCGATGGTGCGTTCGCTGTGTCGTTCGAGGTCGAGCTGTCCTTTCAAGGTTTGGTTGATCGATTCGACGGTCTGGCGCAGCGTTTGAACAGGTGCGCGCCGGGCTGCTGGGGTTCACCCTTGCGGGCAGGCCGTAGCAGGCGCAGTCCGGCCTCGGCGATGCGGGTTTCGAAGTCAGTGCCGAAGTAGTTCTTGTCGGCGATCAAGGTCTGGGTCGGCCGGTCGACGACCAGATGCGGGTCGGCTTCGAAGATGCCGATCAGGGATTCGCGTTCATCGGCTTTCGCACCGGCCAACGCGAACCCGATCGACAGTCCGCCGAGGGTGGCGACCAGGTGCAGCCGCAAGCCCCAGAAGTAGCGCGAATGTGAGGCGCAGTACCCGTACTCGGCCCGTCCAGACAGGTCGGGGCGGCGGACGGTTTCTTTTGATCGTCCGCATTCGACCGGAGTTGAGTCGATGACCCACACATCGTCGGTCCACAACGTGGTGTCGATCGCCAACGCTCGGATCACGTGCTTGATCAGGCCAGCCGCATCGCGCAGCCGTCTGTTGTATCCGGACTGTCGAGGCAGGTAGCGAAACAGGTGCCCCAGGTGCTTGCGGGCGTGCCGGAGCCAGCGGGCCTCGGAGGTGAATCCGAGTAGCGCCTGCATTGCCGCCAAGGTGACAAGTTCGGCGTCGGTCAACCGCGGCGCGAATCCGACCGCGGGACGCCATGCGGCCATATCGGGCGCAGCCTTCACCAGGTCGTCGGTTGAATCGCCACGGGTTTGGGACCGCTTTGGGCTGTCTCGGGGTTCTGTCCGCTGAGTTGTGAGATTCCAATCCGTTCGATGGAAGGATCTCCGCTCGTGCCGATGATGTACTCACCGCAGTT
>NZ_JBEZDE010000096.1:0-4601 GCF_040648115.1 Nocardia sp. NPDC049190 | reverse complement strand
TGTCGCAGTGGCGAGATCGACTACCGGGCTCGGTGCAGTGGCTGGTCCTCGACAAGCCGGAAGTCGAGGCAGAGGTAGCGACGTTGCCCCCCACGCCGGTGACCGACGCCGAGCGAACCCGGCCGGTGCGGGTCGACCATGCGGCCTATGTGATCTACACATCCGGCTCGACCGGCACACCCAAAGGCGTGGTCGTCACCCAAGCCGGGATAGCGAGCCTGGCCGCCGAAACACGGGAACGGTTCGGTATCACCCCGACGTCTCGAGTACTGGCCGCCGCGTCGCCGAGCTTCGACGTCTCGGTCCTCGAATGGCTCAGCGCCACTGCCGCCGAAGCCACGCTGATCCTCGCCCCCGCACCGGTAGTCGCCGGCACCGAACTAGCCGAGTTGATCAACGCCGAACACGTCACTCATGCCGCCCTCACCCCGACTGTGCTCGCATCACTGGACCCCGACGAACTCGACACCCTCGCAACCCTGATTCTCGGCGGCGAGATATGCCCGCCAGACCTGACCATACGATGGATGCCGGGCCACACGGTGATCAACACCTACGGCGCGACCGAGACCACGATCATGAGCTGCGCTGACGCTCCGGCGAGCACAACCACAGACAGCCCGATGACAATCGGCGGTCCGCTCCGCGGATTCACTGCCGTGGTACTCGACCGCAGGCTATGCCCCGTCCCACTGGGAGTGGTCGGCGAACTATATCTGGCCGGGCCCGGCCTCGCCCGCGGCTACCAGAAGCAACCGGCAACAACGGCAGCGCGATTCGTACCCGACCCCTACGGGCCGACCGGGACTCGCATGTACCGCACCGGGGACCTGGTCACCTGGACCACGGACCGAACACTGAAATACCAAGGCCGCAGCGACCTGCAACTCAAAATCCACGGCCACCGCATCGAACCCGGCGATATCGAGACCACGCTACGCAGCCACCCTGACATCTCCCAGGCTGCCGTCGCGGTCCACACCCGACACAACGGCGCCAACCAACTCACCGGCTACGTCGTACCCACCCCCGACGCCATCCCCGACACCGCCGCACTCACCACGTATCTCATGACCCGACTACCCGCCCACATGATCCCCACCAGCATCCTCACCCTCGACCGAATACCCATCACCCCCACCGGCAAAGTCGACCGGAGGGCCTTACCTACGCCGAACCCGCGACGCTCCCGGTTCCGGGCGCCGTCCACCCCACTCGAGGCCACCGTCTGCGACGCCTTCACCCAGACCCTGCACATCGATCGAGCCGGCGTCGACGACGGGTTCTTCACCCTCGGTGGCAACTCGCTGGCCGCCACCCAGCTGGTCGCGCGACTGGCGGAGTCGACCGGCACCACAATGCCGGTGCAATGGATCTTCACCGACCCGACCCCGCGAGCACTGGCCCGTCGAATCGACAACCGCCTGCGTGGTCTCGACGAACAGGACCCGGGCGACGCACTGTCGGTCCTGCTTCCCTTGCGCGCCACCGGGTCCGAGGCGCCGCTGTTCTGCGTCCACCCAGCTATCGGATTGGCTTGGGGTTTCAGCGGTCTTCTGCAGCACCTCGACCCCGATCGTCCCGTGTACGGGTTGCAATCCCCGGCGATGACCGAACCCACCGCGCGGTTCGACACACTCGACCAACTCGCCGCCCGCTACGTCCACGAGATCCGGTCTGTCCAGCCGCACGGCCCGTACCACTTGCTCGGCTACTCACTCGGCGGCACCATCGCCCACGCGATCGCCGTCCACCTTCGCGGCGCCGGCGACTCGGTCGCCACCCTCGCCATGATGGACACCCGCGTCGTGACCGCCCGCACCGTCCGTGCTCCGACACCGAGCATCGGGGAGATGCTTGCCGAGTTCGGCGGCTTCGCCGTTCCCCCGGACCCCGCCGATCTCACCTTCGAGGCCGCGGCCGAGTTGCTGCGCCGGCACGGCGGACTCTTCACCGCCGTGACTCCCGAGCACCTCGAGACCCTGCACCGCGACTACACCCGGCTCATCGATCTCGCCCTGAACCACCGGCTGGCACTTTTCGACGGTGACCTGATCTACTTCAGCGCAGGCGGCGGTCACCCGAACAACGGTCATTCGCCAGCCCTCGGATGGAACGACCACATCACCGGCCATATCACCGAACACCGCATTCCCGGCCGGCACGAGCGGATGACCGATACGCACGCGCTCCACGCAATCGGACTGGTCCTCAGCGACCACTTCCGCACCACCCCTGGTATCGGACCGGACCCCGGCACCCGGGCAAGGACAGCGCGATCATGAATCGTCGGGACACGCTCAGGCGTCGGGCCGGCCAGCCTGGAAAGCGACGAGTGTGCTGGTCGACCACATGCGGACTGCTATGGCGAATGCAGTGATCACCACCCAGAACGAATGATCTGTTCGATATTGCGCTCAGCCAGCGCGCAGATCGTCAACGACGGGTTCACTGTTCCGGTGCTGCCGGGCACGGCCGCCCCGTCCATCACGTACAGGCCTCGATAGCCACACACCCGGCCGTACTGGTCTGTCGCACGTCCTATCACCGCGCCGCCCAACGGATGTGCGGTGAATGAGGCGTCCGCGTCCAAGGCCGGTCGGGTGAGGGGCGGGCAGTCGCAGGCCACCTTGTTGTTGACTTCCCGCGCTCGCGCGAGGTAGCCGGCGGTGCCGTTGTCCGGCCACTCCAGGCCTACGCGTCCGGTGGCCGAGTCGTAGACGAACCGGCCGCGGGTGTCGTCGAGCACGATGCCCAGCGATGCGAGAATACCGATGTCGAAGGGTGTCGCGCCGGGGATGAACCAGCTCTCCAGCGATACGGGTGCGTCCGCCTCGTCCAGTATCCGGCTCGCGGACGGTGTGCCCTGCGTGCCCAGGTCGAATGAGCTGAGCGGTCGCGCCAAGCCGACGTCGCCGTTGCTGCCCCAGCCTTCGCCGATGTGCTCGTTCAGATTCGGCAGCGCGCCGGTCGCCCGCGCGCGCACCAGCAACTCGGAGGTACCGATGGAGCCCGCGGCGAGGAACAGCGCGTCGCAGGTCAGCGTCCGGGTGCGGAGCGTCTCGCCGGTAGGCGCGAGTTTGGTTACGGCGACGGTATAACGGCCCGACGCTCCCGGTTCCTTGGCTATGGCGTCCACACGATGGCCTGGGTAGATCCGCGCACAACCGGTCCTCTCGGCATAGCGTAGGTAGTTCTGATTCAGATCGAACTTCGCACCGTTGGAATTGCCGAGATCGGAAAGGCCGACTGTCGCCGATGGTCTCGATCGTCCGGCGAGCTCGTTGCGGATGATGTGCCAATTCCACATGCCGTCGATGCGCTGCGGTGTATAGCCGGCTGCGCGGACCTGCTCGTCCCAGGCTCGCGAGTGCGCGAACGCGCAAGAGTGATAGAGGTCGTTCGGTATCGGGCTCAGCCGCAACATCTTTCGGACCTTGGGGTAATAGATGTCGTGCATCTCGCGGTAGTCGACCACGCCGCGGAATACGCTGTCGAAGTACCGTTGCTCCGGCGCGATCATCACCCCGGTGAACACTACGGAGCCGCCGCCGACACACGCGCCGCGCCACACATTGATGCCCGGGTAACTCGAAACGTCGAGGACCCCGCCGAACGGATCGATCCGCATGGGAATCCTGGTCGCGCCGGTGAAGATGGTGCGATGCCAGAAGCCGCGGCCATCCGGATTCGTGTCGTCGGCGAAGATGTCGCGCCACCGATCACTCGGCCAGCGTGACCCGCGCTCGAGCACCGCGACCTGGGTCCCGGACTGCGACAGGCGCAGCGCGGTGATCGACGCCCCGAACCCCGATCCTATGACGAGCGCGGGTACATGATCGGCCGGATCCGGGAGCGGTGCGAAGATCTCCGGCACCAGTCTGCGGTACAACGACGCTCGCGGGCTCGGGCTGTAGTCTTCGGCCCACGAGTCTTGCGCCCGCGCCGGAGACCGGCCCGTCACAAGCGTGCTACCGCCCGCAAGGCCCAGCATCGCCGTGGCCAGGCCGGCGCCCTTGACGAAACCGCGCCGGTCCATGGTGCCCCTCACCTGATCTGAACGTCGCTCCGCCACCTCCAGCGGCCAAACCTATCCCTTGCGGTGAGCGTTCGACGGCAACACGGTGACACGCGGGCGAGTCTTCGAGACATCGTCGACAAGACCAGCCGGCGGCGCCGAACAGCGCCGCTCCGCCATAGCGGCTCTCTATCATGGGAAGAAGGTCGGACTGGAGGTGACGATGTTGCTGCGCGCGCGGATCCGGTGGCTGATGTTGCACGGCCTTCCACGGTTCTATCTCCGGTTGTCGGCACGCCGGGGCGATCCGCTCGGGCAGATCGCTGTCGGTCAGGATGGCTTACTCGGTTCGTCGCGGTATATCGAGCAGATCCGGCAGCGCGGCCGGATACCCCGGATGTCTGGGGTACACGTGACCACCGACTACGAAGTGTGCCGGCTGATTCTGCGAGACCGTCGCTTCAGCGTGGTCACGCCCAACCATCGAGCCCTGCCGAAGCCGGTCCGCTGGGTGATGACCAAGACCGATCCGGGACTGCCCAATCTCGCGGAACCGCCCTCGATGCTGGTGACCGATCCACCG
>NZ_JBEZDE010000095.1:0-4623 GCF_040648115.1 Nocardia sp. NPDC049190 | reverse complement strand
TGGCTCACCCCGACCGAATTCGAGAAGACCAATCGACACCTACAATCGGTGTCCTGACTCTCGCAACCCGGCGGACATCAAGCCGAGACAGCCCAAGCCGGTCCCTTACCCGTGACGGTTCACGCTGAGGTTACTCGCACGGGTCGACTTCGACCTTGTTGGTGTTTCCTTGCTCTTCGGCTCACGCAGCGGGACCATCACCGTCAAGATGCCCGAACTCAGGTGGCGTCGATGCCGTCGTCCTCGGCTCCGGGCGGCAATGTCACCTTCCTGGCGAAGAAGCCCTAGCTGAACTCGGAGCGGCCTTTCTCCTGACTCCTGCTGCTTTTCGCCGCGCTGGGCTTTGACGGTGAGTGTCGGGCACGGACATCTGCACCCACGTGGTAGCGGGCGATGTCCACTGGGGAGTTCGACTGCTCGCTCACGACGGTGATTCTTCTCGAAAGCAAACTGGATGGAGCACAGTGAAGACCATATGGTGAATGGTGGCTGGTGCGACGCTACGGTGGAAGTCGTCCAACGGAGGTTCTGGGTCGAAAATGGGCACGAATCCCCCACGGACGCTTGATCGGTCGCTGACCGATGCTATGCAATCGAGTAAGGAAGTAAAGATGATTTCTGACAAGAGCCTCGGCCGCGTGCTGGTACGTGGCGCAGTTTCGGCCACGCTCGTGCTGACGCCGGCTGCGGTCCTGGCAACCCCCGCGCTTGCTGCTCCGGTGGTGCTCGAGCCCGCCGACGAGAACGTGACTCCCACCGATCAGAGTAAGACCGCCGACAATTTCGGCGATTTCATTCACCGCGGCGGCCGTGGCTGGGGCCGTGGCTGGGGTAGCGGGTCTGCCGGGAGCTGCTGAGCTGACATGACTACGGCCACTCTGGCCCCGTCCGGGTGGCCGTAGGGTCTGCCGCAGCATGCCCGACACGGGGCTCAGCGACCACTTCTTGCGGATCATTGGTTGTGCGGATGCCGGTGCGTGATTTCGGTTCGCCGCGCCGCTTTTCAGCGTTGCCGGTGTACTTCCAAGCACGCGAGGCGGCACAGGTAGTCGCCAGAGTCATCCTGGTCGGCCGGAGGTCGCGCCGGGCGGGTGTAATCGAGTAGAGGTAATCGAATTCCTCGGGTTCGAGAAACGTCGGCTCGTAGTGCCTCGGCGGTAGCGTCGAGTCCTCGCATGGATCCCATGGCATCAACCGACGACGCACAGCGACCTTCAGGCCCGCGTTCAGGAACCCCTGTTTGTCGGCGATGGTCCTGCCGCTCGCGCCGTCAGTTCGCATATCCGAGATCCATTCTCGGACAATCGAGTTCGCTCGGCGTCGGCCTCGCACAGCATCGGTAGCAGCAGATCACCCCCGTCCGGGCCGATGCCGTTGTCGGAATAGCTCGGGGGTACTTGTCGCCTTACTGAATGCCGGTCAGGCTGTCGATGTAGGTCGGAATGAACAGGTTTAGCGTGACAGCGTTCGCGGTGTGCGCGGACTGCTCGGCGGCGAGGATGTGCCGCGCCGTCTCCGGCCCTGCGCGCCACGCGAATACGGCGTCGTGATCGTCGAGAGATTCTGAAATCTGGGTCGCCTTGCGGGTCGCTACGTCCTGGACGCGACACAGGACTTGGGTGTGCGACGTGCCGTCCTTGCCTGTAACGATCGAATGCTCGACACGTGAAGCGGCTCCGTTCGGAGGCGGTCAACCCCTGCTGGATCCCCGGTGCCCCCCGGAATGCAGGTCATTTGTCGATGACTACTCGATAGAGATGGCATCACAGCCCTGACCTGCACGTTTCCAGTGGAGCGAAGGGGACTCGAACCCTTCGATTTCCAGGTGTTTTACTGCTGCTGGCGTACCCCCATCCGGTCAGCCTGCCACTATGGCACATGTCGTGCTCCAACGGGAACAGATGAGCAAATGTGGTACGGATCGCACCGATACTCGGTGGGCAGACCTTCGGGTTCGTGTGGCCACCGATCGGCGGGCAGAAGATCGCACGGTCTCAATACCAGTGATGGGCTTGCCAGAATTTCCAGGCCCCGTCCGGGCCGCCATAACGCCTGTTCATGTAGTCGTAGGTCCACCGGATCTGTGTCACCGGATTGAATAGCCAGTCGGCGCCGTGGGTGGCCATCTTCTCCGGTGGTAGCGCCTGGCCCAGTCCGTACGCGCCGCTATCCGGGTTGGTGGCGAATACGTTCCAGCTGCTTTCATGTGTGATGACTTTGTCGAACGAGTCGAATTGATGGAGCGGGACGATGGTCAGGGCGATGATCCGAAGTACGAGCGGTGATATCGCCAACGAACCCACCTTCCGGCCGAGCGGCAGGCCCGTGGACATGGTGTCGACGGCCGGCGGACCGCCGTAGATTTCCGGTGTGGCCACCGCCGTCGGGGCGATAATACAGAGTGACGCCGCCGAGGTGGACAAGAGAATGGGGAATTTCAGTTTTCGGAGGACTCTGCATATACCGGAGCGAGTTCGATTCGGCATCTGTTGTTCGTCCTTTCGCATTCGACAGCAACTGTCTTCGAACGCTGCAGAACGAAAGTAACCGAACAATTGCAAATAGTGTCGGAGGCGCTGCGAGAATCGGCCGATCCGACACATGGGCTCACGGTGAGTCACAGACCGAGCAATCGGATCTACAGCGACTCGCCGGATGATGAGCAGGTGTCCACGACGGGTAGCCCACTACATCGAGGCAACGGCTGTCATCCCGTCCCTCCCGCTCAGGTCACAAGCATAGTCAGTCCGGCTCGCACTGCCTCGTACGGCCGAGATCTGCATGTCTCGGCACACTGTCGGCGCACTGAAAGCTGCCGATGACCTGCGAAAACCTGCGATTTGGAGTTCGCGAATCGACCCAATAGAGAAGTCGTTGCCAGCGCGGTCACAGCACTGAAAGTTGCGCCGACAGCGGCCCTGGGATCGACCCTGACACACCCCCACTCGCGGGCCGCGGCCAGCACCGGCTTCGAGTCCACCCCCTATCGACGCTGGCCGACATCGAGCCCCCGGGCGAGACGGATGATCTTGTCGGCCTCAGCCGTGATGCTCGCATCCCGACTGCGGTCGGCGATCCGACGAGCAGCGCGCACGATTCCGCGGATGTGATCAGCACGATCTCGACCAGCCGTCGCATCGTCCGTTTGATCTGCCACCGGATCCCCTCCCATCGATGTCGATGCATGGAACGGTAGCCGACCACCGATGTAACGGATCACGGCGGTTCCTCGGTTCTTCTCGATCCAGGGCATGACCACAACCGTGAACCGAGCAGGGGGCCTTCCTGACATCCACCCTCCCCCTGCGTCTCCCGACAGTCGGCGCTGCGACGTACCGAATTATCCGTCTCCGATAGCGTTGGAAAAAGCCTGAGAAGCAGCCCGCGCCCAGGAACCCACTCGAGATGATTCACCCGCCCGCTCAACGCGGCGAGATCACCTTCGCCGACCGCTGGCCCAACGCCCAAACCTACTGATGGAAACCGCCGTAAACACCGTTAGCGAGATAGACCCCAGCGGAAGGCGGTTCCGGGGAGTAATTGTCAATTTCTGTGTATCTCGTGTGGCTCATAGTGCTCGCAGCCAGTGATCGAGGGCTGCGAAGTCCTCGCCGTTGAGTCCTCGGAACGGCTCGACGCGCCGCAGGAGTGCAGGGCCGCGATGATGGGTGGCGACCCAGGTGTAGTCGGCGTCGGTAATCTCGTCGTCGACCCAGGCGAACGGGCGTCCGGCGGCCCAGTCCACCAGGGTCCGGGTCTCCCAGCACAGCCCGAACCACCGGTCCTCGCGTTCGTGCTCAGTGGAGGGCTCCGGCCACCGCACGACCGGCAGTTGTGGCAGCCCGAGCCGGGGCGCGATCTCGGCATTTGCCTTGTCTTCCCATGTCGTGGCCCAGACCAGCTGGCATGGCAGCTCCGCCAGCCGGTAACCCGCCTCGAGTCTGAGCCGCGAGAAGTGCGAGTCCGACACGACACTGCACGGCTCGCGCTCGGGGTCGTCCCCGAAAGGGCGAAGCGGCCCGTCGACATCGAGGAACAGCGGTGGGTGTTGTGGGTGATCGGTCATGCTGCGGTGCCCTGTTCGCGCTCAACGAAGACGCCGCGTTCGAAACGCGCCCCGGCTCGCACGAGGGCGGCCAGGTGTGGTGCGTTGACCGCTCGCCAGCGGGTTTGATCGGCCTCGATCAGCTTGTAGGCCATCGCCAACCCAGCCGCCCGCGACTCCGGACCCTTGGTGACTTTCGTGCGCAAACGCACGGTCACGAAGGTGGATTCGATCGGGTTGGTGGTGTGCAGATGGATCCAGTCGTTTGACCTGGTGTTCAGCAATTTTCGTCGACTTCTCGGCGACCGTTCGCGACCTGCTGGTTTACCGAACCGATGTTGATGCCATCAACGTAGCGCAGCCACGGACCGCGTTGATCCATCAAACACGATTCGCCACCCATCCGCGACTGCCGAGACGCAAGTGGACGCGATGTACGTGGGAGTCCAGGTGCATCACGGTCGGGCGTCGAGGCCAACACAGTCAGCGGCAGCAGTTGGGGTCGAGCACGACGCATAGTGCGGCGAGCGCGTCGCGGTGGGCTCGGTGGATGACATTCATACCGTGCCGTTCGGAGC
>NZ_JBEZDE010000094.1:0-4814 GCF_040648115.1 Nocardia sp. NPDC049190 | reverse complement strand
ACGACCAGTTTGGCGGTCTCGGGACGCCTTGCGCGCCGTTCAGCATGCCACTGCGCTGTCGACGCCTTGTATTCCAAGCGGTAGGTGCGAGTGGAAGCGTTGCGGCGCAACTCCCGCGAGATCGTCGACGGACTCCGGCCGAGCCGACGGGCGATCTCCCGGACCCCCGCGCCCTGGGCACGCCACAGCGCGATGTCCTCGCGCTCGGCCGATGACAGATACCGTCCCGAAACCGACTGAGGCAAACGAGGATTCACGCCGCCAGCATGCCGGAACCACCGGAACCCGACCGGTGAGGACACCCCCGCTTCGGCCGCCGCGTCCTCGGTCATCACTCCACGCGCAATCGCCGCCCAGAACCGCACCCGATCCTCGCGCCAAGCCACAGTCGGCCGCCCCGGCGACGGAATCTGACCCCGATACAACTGCACCGCCCGCTGACGCTCCCGGACACCCATTCAACACCTCCAGGTCAAAGGTGTTGCGACGACCGGTTGAATCCAGCTTGCGAGCCGCGGTCGTTGTGATGGATCAATCCCGAAAGATCCTCCACTCCTTCGTGATTGCGAGTCCAGATAGCGTGCTCGATAGCATCCAACACCAGCGGCGTCGTCATCGAGGTGGAGGTGCGCCAGCCCACGATCCGCCGCGCGAACGCGTCGATCACGAACGCCACATACACCCATCCCGACCATGTTGATACGTACGTAAAGTCCGCTACCCACAACACATTTGGTGCCGGTGGGTTGAACTTGCGGCGCACGAGATCGTCCGGGCGATCCGCAGCAGGGTCGGCGATGGTGGTTCGCTTCACCCTGCCGCGCAACGCGCCTCGCAGACCGAGGTCACGCATCAGTCGTTCCACGGTGCACCGGGCCACCTGGTGGCCCTCACGGTGCAACTGGAGCCACACCTTGCGCGCGCCGTAGACCGAGTAGTTCTCGGCGTAGACGCGGGTGATCTCGACCTTCCTCGTCGGCGGCAGCACGCTTGGATGCCGCGCGGTTGCGGGCTCCGTAGTAGGTGGACGACGCGATCTTGCAGCCATGCTCGGTGAGCACTTTGCAGATCGGCTCGACGCCGAACTCCTGCTTGTGTTGGCCGATGAACGCGATGACTACTTGTTGTGGCGGTCGAGCTCCGCCGCGAAAAAAGTGCTTGCCGATTTCAGAATTGCGTTGGCACGCTTCAACTCTCGCACTTCGGTGCGGAGCTTGCGCAGCTCCTCGGCCGCCTCGCTGGTCACCCCGGGCCGCTGCCCGGTATCAACCTGGCCGCAGCGGATCCAGTTGCGCAGAGTCTCGGCCGACCCGATGCCGAGCTTGTCCGACACGGACTCGATCGCCGCCCACTCCGACTTGTAGTCGTCACGGACCTCGACGACCATCCGCACCGCCCGCTCACGCAACTCCGGCGGGTACCTCTTCGGCGAACCTGACATGACTCCATCCTTCCCAGAGGACAAAGTCTCCGGACAAGCCGGGGCGGTTCAGGCGGCCTCGTTGTCGAGCTCGGCCGACAAATGCTGTCCCGGTTAGCGCCTGGGCGCGGTCGGAGAAGGTTCAGCCCGCTGTACCAGCGTAAACGACCGGGTGTGCGGGCATTGTGTCAGCGTCCTGCCCTACCCTGAGCCGGTGACCAACGACACCGTGACTGACGCTATCCCAAGCGACGAGGAGGCCCCCGACGGTCGAATCATCGATTTCATCTCGGGCAAGAGCATCCCCGCCAAGCCCGAGGAAATGCTGGCAGTACAGCCGTTCGCACGGCAGCTCGTTGAGGACTACGGTTACTCGAAAGCTCACATCCGCACTAGGCCACAGTGGCATGTCAAGGCCAGGCCCTCCGACCGGGCGAAGACGTACCCCGTTGACATCGCTGTATTCACTGGCGAACAGCACCGCGACGAGGACCTGTTTCTCGTGGTTGAGTGCAAGAAACCGGACCGCCGTGACGGCCGAGACCAGCTTGAGGACTATCTGCGTCTGTCCCGTGCCTATCTGGGTGTGTGGACGAACGGTAACGAGCGCTTGTTCCTTCGTAAACGCGAGGCACGCGGCCAGGTCACCTTTGAGGAGATCCCGAACATCCCGCGCTTTGGCCAGCGCGTGGAGGATATCGGTCTGTTTAAGCGGGACGACCTGCGTCCGACCCATAACCTCAAGGCCGTCTTCAGGTCGATCCGCAACTACCTCGCTGCCAATGCGGTCGGCATGACTCGCGATGAGCCCCTGGCACAGCAGATTATGAACCTCATTTTTTGCAAGATTTACGACGAGCGCTTTACCAAACGCAACGCGGTCGTGACCTTCCGCGCTGGCGTGGATGAGCCGTCGGCCGACGTCGCGGCGCGAGTAAAGAACTCGTTCAAGAAGGTAATCAGACAGTACTCGGATGTCTTCACGACTAGTGATGAGATCGAGCTGGACGATCGATCAATCGCTTACGTCGTTGGTGAACTCCAGCAGTACTGCCTCATCGAGTGCGAGCGCGACGTCGTAGGCGACGCTTTCGAGACGTTCATCGGTCCTTCCCTCAAGGGTGGCCAGGGCCAGTTTTTCACCCCGCGCAACGTGACCCATCTGGTCCGCACGCTCGTGCAGCCAAAGGTGACTGACATGATCCTCGATCCTGCGTGCGGTTCCGGTGGCTTCCTCGTCGAGGCTCTCCGGGGGCTGTGGGACCGGGTGGACGAGCAGGCTGACGAGCTCGACTGGCCGGACATCGAGCGCGACTCTGAGAAGCAGAAGGTGGCTATCCGGCAAATCCGGGGAATCGACAAGGATGAATTCCTCAGCAAGGTGGCCAAGGCCTACATGGCTCTACTTGGTGATGGCCGCGGTGGAGTCTTCTGCGAGAACTCGCTCGTGCCTATGGGCGATTGGGAATTAAAGACTCGTCAAGAAGTCTCAGTCGGTGAATTCGACGTCATCATGACGAACCCACCGTTCGGTCAGAAGCTCAAGGTAACCGAACGCGGCACGTTGACCCAGTATGACCTCGGACAGAAGTGGAAGAAAGTCCGGGGCACGTCGCTGTACGAGATGACAGAGAAGAGTGCCGACTCGCAGACACCCCAGATTCTCTTCATCGAGCGCTGCTTGGAGTTGATGAAGGACGGAGGCCGCATGGGCATCGTGCTGCCCGAGTCGATGCTGTGCAACCCGTCGCACCGCTACATCATGCAATACATCCTTAGCCGGGCGACGATTCGTGCGGTCATTTCGGTCCACGAGAACCTCTTCCAGCCGCACACGCACGCTAAGACTGCTGTGGTGCTGCTGGAGAAAGGCGCTGAGCCCGAGGGTGAGTCACACGAGGTGTTCATGGCTGTGGCGCGGTGGTGTGGCCACGATTCGCGAGGCCATTCGATCCCGTTCGACGACTTGCCGAAGATTGCCGAGCGGTGGGAGAAGTACAGGGATGGTGTGCAGCTCGATTTCGATCACCTTGGCTTCGTCGTGAATTCCGCCGAGATCACTGACATGATCTACTTGCCGAAGTACTACAATCCCGAGGTCAAGGCGTCCGTCGAGGCACTCGTGGACACGCACGACCTTGTCCGGCTCGGTGACCTTGTAGAGGACGGGACTATCCAAGTGTCCACCGGTGACGAGGTTGGAAAGCTCGCCTACGGGACCGGCTCTATCCCATTCATCCGGACGAGCGACATTGCGAACTGGCAGATCAAGGGCGACCCGAAGCACGGCCTGAGCGAGGCCCTGTACGACGCTTACGCCGAGAAGCAGAACGTGGAGCCTAATGACATCCTCATGGTTCGCGACGGCACGTACCTCGTCGGCACTTGTGCGATCGTCACCGACCTAGATTGGAAGATCGTCTACCAGAGCCACATCTTGAAGTTCAAGGTCGTCGACAAGGAGAAGATCGACCCGCACCTGCTACTCGCCCTGCTCTCGGCACCCTTGGTGAAGTCTCAGATCTTCGCCAAACGGTTCACCCAGGACATCATCGACACCCTAGGCGGCCGGTGGTCCGAACTCGTGCTGCCAATCCCGAAGGACGCTAAACGCCGCGTGGAGATCACCGACAGCGTAAAGACAGCGATCGTGCTGCGGCGCGAAGCATCAGAGCTGTCGTGGCAGGCGGTACAAAAGGTTGCCCCTCGCGCGGAGGGTGGGATTGCACTTCTTGACGATGAGGCCGAGTACGGGTTCGGAATCCTCAATCAGTAGCCAACTCGAAATGAGGCGTTCGGTGCGGATCACCGGCGTCCACGAACATGGGTGCCCACGCTCCGCACACGTCGCACATCTCGTAGCTGTTGATGCGTAACGCTGTGCGTCGGTGTCGCTGACGTGCTCAAGGGCGGCGTCAGCCTCGGTGGAGGTGAGCGGGTGATCACCGCAGTCACGGCAGCCGGGGCGGCCGCAGCCCGGTCCGTCATTGCCGGTGGTCAGCTCGGCGTGCAGCGCGGCACGTTCGGCCATCATCTGATTCGCCACCGCGACGGCACGGGGGCAGCGGCGACGGCGGAACGGGATCACCTTGCCGCTCATGATGTTGACCGGTCCCCGATATCGGGGACCGGGCCATTCTCACTGAGCTGTTGGTTGCGGTGGCTTTCACAGACCGCCTTCGCAGGGTTATCTGTCTCGGCAGCGTGATTGAGGAGCGCGCACTCAAGCAGCAAGGCCCCTGAGCGGTCCCCGATGACGAGACCACCCGGAAATAGAGCCGGGTGATTTCGTTCCGTGTTTCGATGAAGCCGTTGTTCCAGGGCGTGCCCGGTGGAATGTAGGAGATCCCGACCCTGTCAGAGCAAAACTGTTGCAGGGCAGTCGAAATCATCT
>NZ_JBEZDE010000093.1:0-5164 GCF_040648115.1 Nocardia sp. NPDC049190 | reverse complement strand
GGGTGCGTTCCTAGACAGCTCGCACTTCACTCGGAGGTCTTCGCCTTTGTCACCTCGACACGCCGTGACCAACGTCCATGGTCAGTACACCTGGCAGGGATCGCGGAAGCCGAGATGGAAATCGCAGTCCACAAGATCGACGAGCTCCGCCACTGCGGCGCGCCCATTCCGCGGGCCCCCACCAACGACCAGACGATCGAGGAACTACTGCGCAGCATCGACGACCTCGTCCACCGTGTAGTCATGGGCGACAGGCTCGACAAGCCACGACCCGGTGTCGAACTCCTCGACGGTCACCTCACCGAAATCGACCTCGGCTTGCTCGCCCAAGCGGTGGGTCTGCGAGATGAATACCTGCGGCGGTTCGCGGCCGGCCTCGACCCTGATCTGCACCTTACGCCGATTAACGTAATCACGGACCGTCTGATAGGCGACGTCGGTCATGCCGTGCTCATCCATCAGCCGCTCGAAGATCCGCTCGATCGTGTGCCGCTGCTTGCGAGGCGCATCCAGATCCGCCCGGAGTGTTTCGTCGATGAAAGGTTTGAACGGATCCAGCTTCGACGCCCGCGCCGGATACTCTTTGCGTTTCTTGGGGAACGCCGAGGTCAGTGCGGCGTTGACCGTGTAGTAGCCGACATTGTACTTGCGCCTTAGATCTCGACCCGACATCCCCGCACGTGAGTCGCGGCGGATCGCCGCATACAGCTGTGCCTTGGATTGGTTCGGCGGCACGGGTCAGCTCCTACGGGCCGTCGCAGAGTGATCCTGCCATCGCAACCCGTCAGGTGGTGTCAAAATTTGCCGATACCAACATCTTCCGAACCGACATGGCGCCGGGATTCACCGATCAACGGTCTCGCGATTCACCGATAGAACCAACCAGTTGCTGCCGTAAGACAAATGCGTACGTCGAACCCGAAACTGGTGCCTACCAGACGGCTACGCCAAATCCGCCCGATTTTCGGCGAATGCTACGGCTACCCCTGACAGCAGGCGCAGCGAACACAACGCGGGGCATTGTTCTGTTTGATGGTTGTGACAGCCAGATGCGGCGGCTTCAGCGCGGCTGTATCTAATCGATGAGTTCCTCGTCGCCGCATTCGCCGCAGCGCCACAACTCGCCACCGTTGGCCAACTCGGCAACCTGGACCAGCACGCCCACACTGTGGCAGGCCACGCAGTCGAGGTAGATATCTCGCCGCGAACGCCACTCGGTGAAGTCGGCGAGCAGCTCCCGTTCCGCGTCTTGCGCGTCATCTCGCGCGACGTCGTCCATCACCGTCGCCTCCCCCACGCTGACTGCCTGCAACTCCCTGGTGCGATGGTACCTGCGGGTTTACCATTGCTGCATATGTACGACTTGCTCGGTGCCACGTCGGCGGCAGTCGTCCGAGCACGATCTGGGGTCAGAGAGCATTCGCCGGGAATCCTTAACGCTCACTGCTCAGTTCGTGGCACCGTTGATCTGGGATTCTTTGATCACGCCCTCCTGGACTCCCCAGTTGGTCGCGATTTCGAGGTATTTACCTGTTTCGATGAGGTGCTTGACTGCGGCCTGCAAGACTGTCGCCAGCGGTGATCCTTTGGCGACGGGCCATCCATAGAGGGCTGTGTCGAACAACGGGCCCGAAGATTCGATTTTGTTGCCACTGTATTTGATCGCGTGGGTGATCACCGGGGAATCAGCAGACAAGGCATCGACTTGGCCGAGCACAAGTGCGTTGGCTGCGTCGCTTTGTTCGCTATAAGCCCGCTTGTCAATCGGGGGTTTTCCTGCGGCAACACATGCGTTGCTCTTAGCGGGGATTTCCTCGGTGTCCTGCAGGGTGGTTGCCTGGACCGCAACCTTCTTGCCGCAGGCACTGGTGGGATCGACTGGTGAACCAACTTGCTGTGCCCACTGTGTTCCCGCTCGGAAGTAGGTCGTGAAGTCGACTTGTTTTTCGCGTTCCTTGGAGTCGGTCATCGAGGCCAGACCGACATCGTAGGTACCAACCTGAATGTTAGGGATGATTTTCTCGAAAGGTGATTCGACGTATTTAGGCTCGAGCCCGAGCACTGTGGACACTGCGTCCATCAGGTCGACGCCGAAGCCGATAATCCTGCCGGAGGAGTCCTTGAACTCATTGGGCATGTACGGGAGGCTCACCCCTACCGTCAACTCACCGGACTGTTTGAGCGCCTCCGGAAGGTTGGACGCGATGCCGTCGACTTTCACGATTCCCGATACCTTTTTTGCGCCCAAATCCGATTCGGTGTTCTGGCTGCAGCCGCTCAGGACTAGTATTCCAGCGACCGCCACCTGCGCAACTCCAAGTGCATACCGGCGGTAAGCATTTCCAATAACCACGAAGTTCTCCAACTCCTCGCTCGCGACTTTGTCTGCCGCAACCAATTGCCGCAATGTAGAGAAATAATCTCGACTGGCCATCGCGGTAAGATATATTCTGCGCGACCGCAAGAGCGGACTTCCTCTGTCAGAGGATTCGCGACAGGAACGCATTGGTGCGATCGTGCTGCGGGTTGGCCAGCATCTCGCGCGGATTGCCCGCTTCGACCACCACGCCGCCGTCCATGAACACCAGCTGATCGGCGACCTCACGGGCGAAGCCCATTTCGTGCGTCACCACCACCATGGTCATGCCGTCAGCGGCGAGTTCCCGCATGACGCCGAGCACTTCGCCAACCAGTTCCGGATCGAGCGCCGAGGTGGGCTCGTCGAACAGCATGAGCTTGGGATCCATGGCCAGGGCCCGCGCGATGGCGACCCGCTGCTGCTGCCCGCCGGAGAGCTGCGCCGGATAGGCATCGGCCTTGTCCGCCAGACCGACTCGCGCCAGCAGCTCCTTGGCCCGCTTGACCGCGTCGGCCTTCTTGAGCTTCTCGACCCGAGTCGGCGCTTCGATGATGTTCTCCAGCGCCGTGCGGTGCGGGAACAGATTGAAGTGCTGGAACACCATGCCGATATCACAGCGCTGCCGGGCGGCCTCGCGCGGATGCAGCTCGTAGAGCTTGCCGTTCTTCTCCTGGTAACCGACGAGTTCGCCGTCCACATAGAGCCGTCCGGCATTCACCTGCTCGAGATGGTTGATGCAGCGCAGGAAAGTGGATTTGCCAGAACCCGAGGGTCCGATCAGGCACAGCACCTCACCGCGTTTCACCTCCAGCGAGATGCCCTTGAGCACCTGCAGCGCGCCGAAGTTCTTGCACACCCGGTCAGCGGCGACCATCAGCTCGCCGGAACCCGTTGCGGCCCTGGATATATCGAGACTCACTGGTCCCCCTCCGCCGATCGCTGCACATTTGCCAGCGCCCGCAACTGCTTGTCGGTCAACTGCCGCGACATCCCCCGCGAGTAGTACCGCTCCAGGTGGTACTGACCCATCATGAGCACACTGGTGACCGCGAGATACCAGGTGGCCGCGACCAGCAGCAGCGGAATCGGCTGGAAGTTCACGCTGTAGATGTCGCGCGCCTGGCCGTACAGGTCGGTGGTGAGCGGGATGGCGGCGACCAGGGTGGTGGTCTTGAGCATGGAGATGAACTCGTTGCCGGTGGGCGGAATGATCACCCGCATGGCCTGGGGCAGCACGGTGCGGCGCATGGTCTGCGTCCACGACATGCCCAGCGCCACCGACGCCTCGCGCTGACCCTCACCGACGGAATTTATTCCCGCGCGCACGATCTCGGCCATGTAGGCGGCCTCGTTGAGACCCAGGCCGATCATGGCGAAGAAGAACGGCGCCGACCAGTGCTGCATGTCGAAATGCGCCAGCGACGGGCCGAACGGCGCGCCGACAGTAATGGTCTTGTAGAGCGAGGGGAACAGACCCCAGAACACCAGCTGCACGTACACCGGGGTGCCGCGGAAGATCCACAGATAGGCCCAGGGCACCGAACGCAGCACCGGATTCGGCGACAGCCGCATCACGGACAGCGCCACGCCCAGCACCACGCCAATGGCCATGGCGAGCATGGTCAATTCCAGGGTCACCAGCGCACCCTTGGCGATTCGCACATCGCCGAGGTACTTGAAGTAGGTGTTCCAGTGGTAGGCCTCATTGGTGGCCGCGCCATAGATGAACAGGCCCAGCCCGATCAGGATTACCGCGGCCGCGATCCACCGGCCCGGCCGTCGCAGCGGAATCGCTTTGATCGGCTCGGGCTCGGTGCTCGTCGCGACCGGCGCAGCCGAGGCTGCGGTCTTACTCTCGTCGTTGATGAACATAACGTCGTTGCCCGATCTCCCGGATAAATCAGCGCGGCAACGGGCGACTCGGAGGAGTCCTCCCGTGAGAACTCACCATATGAAACGTGACTCCCTCCCCCACCGATCGGATAGCCCTTATGTGCCGTTCGAAAATCGTCTGTCAGATTAAAACTGGACCCGAGAATTGCCTTGTACGGAAACGGCTTTCCTCGCAACTTTTCCGGGGAGAGCTTCGTTGTCGTGTTGCGGTACATGCTCGGTGGTGTGGGCAGCATGCAGAGTTTTGATTGAATTTTGTCGAGAGCCACTACCAAATTTCCGCCATATCTCGACATCTACCAGCTTCTCTGCTCACGTATGCCGGTTCCAGCAGGCGAGTTAAAGGACGCGTCTGGGCACTGGCTACTTGGGGTTACCGACTACCCGAATACCGGTCCCTACCAGTCCGAGACCTCTTTGAGGGCGGTCAGCCGACACCGGAAGGCGACAGAAGATGAGTGCTGAGGGCCACAGAACACCGAATATCCGGAGGTACAGGTAGGGTATGCGTGCGGCGTATGGCGTCCAGCGCTCGACGCTGCAAAGCTCCACGCCGTGAGCGACGAGGATCAGCGGCCGCCGTCGAAATCGACAGTGGTCCACCCGATACAGGCATTGGTATGCAGTACAGCTCTGGCGGCAGCCACAGAGCTGCGGGTCGACAGGACCACCAGCGGCAACAGTGCTGGTGGTGGTAATAGGCCTGTTCACCACCCTGCGTCAGGAATGACGGTTCGACTCTCTTTCCCACCCGACATCGGTATGACGTACTCCTTCCCGCACCCCGAGATATTGTCAAGATCTGTGGATGAGGAGCTTTCAGGCGACCTCCTCCGCTTCGGTTGATGCTGGGTTGGTCGGTGCTTTCGAGGTGATGTCGACTGGTCGTTCCAGTAGCTTGCCCTTGTGGAA
>NZ_JBEZDE010000092.1:1726-5262 GCF_040648115.1 Nocardia sp. NPDC049190 | reverse complement strand
GATGTTCCGGCGGTGTCCTACTCTCCCACACCCTGTCGAGTGCAGTACCATCGGCGCTGGCAGGCTTAGCTTCCGGGTTCGGAATGGGACCGGGCGTTTCCCTGCCGCTATGGCCGCCGTAACTCTATGAAACTATCCACCCACCATCCGCTCATCACATGATGAACAAACGCGGGTTTGTGTGTTGTTTCAGATACCGCACAGTGGACGCGTAGCTTCTTTGTTGGTAAGTCCTCGGCCGATTAGTACCAGTCACCTACACACGTTACCGTGCTTCCAGTTCTGGCCTATCAACCCCATGGTCTGTAGGGGGCCTTAACCACTCGAAGGTGGTGAGAAACCTCATCTTGGAACAGGCTTCCCGCTTAGATGCTTTCAGCGGTTATCCCTTCCGAACGTAGCCAACCAGCAGTGCCCTTGGCAGGACAACTGGCACACCAGAGGTTCGTCCGTCCCGGTCCTCTCGTACTAGGGACAGCCTTCCTCAAGTTTCTGACGCGCGCGGCGGATAGAGACCGAACTGTCTCACGACGTTCTAAACCCAGCTCGCGTGCCGCTTTAATGGGCGAACAGCCCAACCCTTGGGACCTACTCCAGCCCCAGGATGCGACGAGCCGACATCGAGGTGCCAAACCATCCCGTCGATATGGACTCTTGGGGAAGATCAGCCTGTTATCCCCGGGGTACCTTTTATCCGTTGAGCGACACCGCTTCCACTTGCCGGTGCCGGATCACTAGTCCCGACTTTCGTCCCTGCTCGAGCTGTCGCTCTCACAGTCAAGCTCCCTTGTGCACTTGCACTCGACACCTGATTGCCAACCAGGCTGAGGGAACCTTTGGGCGCCTCCGTTACATTTTAGGAGGCAACCGCCCCAGTTAAACTACCCACCAGGCACTGTCCCTGAACCAGATCATGGTCCGAGGTTAGAAGTCCAATACGATCAGAGTGGTATTTCAACGACGACTCCCACGACACTGGCGTGCCGCTTTCACAGTCTCCCACCTATCCTACACAAACCGTACCGAACACCAATACCAAGCTATAGTGAAGGTCCCGGGGTCTTTTCGTCCTGCCGCGCGTAACGAGCATCTTTACTCGTAATGCAATTTCGCCGAGTCTGTGGTTGAGACAGCAGAGAAGTCGTTACGCCATTCGTGCAGGTCGGAACTTACCCGACAAGGAATTTCGCTACCTTAGGATGGTTATAGTTACCACCGCCGTTTACCGGGGCTTAAATTCTCAGCTTCGCACCCGAAGGCGCTAACCGGTCCTCTTAACCTTCCGGCACCGGGCAGGCGTCAGTCCGTATACATCGTCTTACGACTTCGCACGGACCTGTGTTTTTAGTAAACAGTCGCTTCTCTCTGGTCTCTGCGACCACCACCAGCTCAGGGAGCAAGTCCCGTCACCAGCGCTGGTCCCCCTTCTCCCGAAGTTACGGGGGCATTTTGCCGAGTTCCTTAACCACAGTTCTCTCGATCGCCTCGGTATTCTCTACCTGACCACCTGTGTCGGTTTGGGGTACGGGCCGTGTACCAACTCACTAGAGGCTTTTCTCGGCAGCATAGGATCACTGAATTCGCCTCAATCGGCTACGCATCACCTCTCAGGCTCATGCAACACGGATTTACCTATGTCACGCCCTACAGGCTTACACCAGTACAACCACTGACTGGCCCAGCTACCTTCCTGCGTCACCCCATCGCTTGACTACTACCAACGAAGGTCCCGTGCAGCCAGCTCCGGCTCCCCGAAGGGAGTCCATCACCTTTTGGACGGTTAGTACCATTGATTCATCATGGGCGCGGATACACGGGTACGGGAATATCAACCCGTTGTCCATCGACTACGCCTGTCGGCCTCGCCTTAGGTCCCGACTCACCCTGGGCGGATTAACCTGGCCCAGGAACCCTTGGTCATTCGGCGGACGAGTTTCTCACTCGTCTTTCGCTACTCATGCCTGCATTCTCACTCCTGTAGCCTCCACACCTGGATCACTCCGGCACTTCCCTGGCAACAGGACGCTCCCCTACCCATCCACACCACTGCCGACCCACCCGAAGGCAGACCGGAATGTCATGTGCGAATGCCGCGGCTTCGGCGGTGTACTTGAGCCCCGCTACATTGTCGGCGCAGGATCACTTGACCAGTGAGCTATTACGCACTCTTTCAAGGGTGGCTGCTTCTAAGCCAACCTCCTGGTTGTCTTCGCGACCCCACATCCTTTTCCACTTAGTACACGCTTAGGGGCCTTAGCCGGCGATCTGGGCTGTTTCCCTCTCGACTACGAAGCTTATCCCCCGCAGTCTCACTGCCACGCTCTCACACACCGGCATTCGGAGTTTGGCTGATTTCGGTAAGCTTGTAGGCCCCCTAGACCATCCAGTAGCTCTACCTCCGGTGTGAAACACGTGACGCTGCACCTAAATGCATTTCGGGGAGAACCAGCTATCACGGAGTTTGATTGGCCTTTCACCCCTACCCACAGCTCATCCCCTCAGTTTTCAACCTAAGTGGGTTCGGGCCTCCACGACGTCTTACCGTCGCTTCACCCTGGCCATGGGTAGATCACTCCGCTTCGGGTCTAGAACATGCGACTCAAACGCCCTATTCGGACTCGCTTTCGCTACGGCTACCCCACACGGGTTAACCTCGCCACATGCCACTAACTCGCAGGCTCATTCTTCAAAAGGCACGCCATCACCCCACCCCGAAGGGAAGGCTCTGACGGATTGTAAGCGCACGGTTTCAGGTACTATTTCACTCCCCTCCCGGGGTACTTTTCACCTTTCCCTCACGGTACTAGTCCGCTATCGGTCACCAGGGAGTATTCAGGCTTACCGGGTGGTCCCGGCAGATTCACAGCAGATTTCACGGGCCCGCTGCTACTCGGGCACCCACTACAACAGAGCACGTGTTTTCGTCTACGGGATTCTCACCCTCTACGACAGGCCATCCCAGACCACTTCGACTAACACGAACTTTTCTGACTGTCGCTCATCACGGCAGCAATGAGAAAATGGGCCCCACAACCCCACACGGACAACCCCTGCCGGGTATCACATCCGCATGGTTTAGCCTCATCCGCTTTCGCTCGCCACTACTCACGGAATCACAATTGTTTTCTCTTCCTGTGGGTACTGAGATGTTTCACTTCCCCACGTTCCCTCCACACACCCTATATATTCAGATGCGGGTAACACGACATCACTCGTGCTGGGTTTCCCCATTCGGAAATCCTCGGATCTCAGCTCGGTTGACAGCTCCCCGAGGCTTATCGCAGCCTCCTACGTCCTTCATCGGCTCCTGGTGCCAAGGCATCCACCGTACGCTCTTAAACACTTACAAACAAAGATGCTCGCGTCCACTGTGCAGTTCTCAAACAACACACCCAGCCGAATCCGATTCCCGCACCAGCACCCCAACCCCGAAGAGCCGAAACCGGTATGACAGAAAACCCGACCAGATCGTTATTCTTTGCCTAGAAAGAAACACTCGCGTGTTCTCTCAGGACCCAACAGTGTGTCGATATATC
>NZ_JBEZDE010000091.1:0-6381 GCF_040648115.1 Nocardia sp. NPDC049190 | reverse complement strand
TATCAGGGCGCTCCGGTACCGAAGAAGATGAGCAAGCTGGGTTCGGCGGGCAAGCCGGGCACCGGCAGCTTCCTGCGCGCGGATCCCTGGCAGGAGTCGGAGCGGAATCATTCGATCGAGCACGAAGAAGAACGTAAACAACTCGCGGTGCTCCGCAACTACCAGAGACGGGCCAATGGCAACGGGAATGGCTCTGCTGGTTGATGATTCGTCCTTGCGGGAAACCGCCGGCCACACCTGGCCCGAACATCGCGAAGGCCCCGAGTCCGTGCCGACCCGGGGCCCGCTCTGCCTTATTCAGGCGCTTCCGGAGCCGCTCAACAGCGCCGGAACTCCCCCACCGAGACACCTGCTAGGAATGCATCCCACTCGCCCGGCGCGAAGGCCAGGATCGGGCCGCTTCCGTTGTCCTTGGTATCACGGACCGCCACATTGCCGTCGATGAGAAAGGCGACTTCCACGCAGTTCCCATCCGGACCACTGTGTGCACTCTTGCGCCACACAACGCCCGTCAAATCAACCTCCACGGCACTAGCTCCTTTGCTGCGTCGAGAACGAAAATTCTCCTGACCATCGTTCTAGCTAGCATCGGCACCCGGCTGGAGACGCCGAATCCCGTAGTGCGCCTCGCGGTAGCGCGCACTTCCCCGGTGCGTCGAGGGCGCACATCGAGTTCAAGAGGAATACACCTCGTACGGGGGTTGCCCCGCGCGGTAAACACTAGCAGGTCCTTCGAAAGTTTGCCCGTCTCTTACCTATTCAATCATCGCAACGTCCTACGGTTTGCGAAGAAATAGTTTGCGGAAGCATTGCCAGCGGTTGGGATACATTCTGAACACCGGCATACCACAATGTCTTTAACGGATGTGATTGCTCCGTTACCCGGTCGACAATTCGCGGGCGCGCACGGTCACGTCGACGCCGTCGCCGGGGCCGTGCATCATGGAACCTATGGTGGAACGCGATCGCGACGACGCAGGTCGCGCCCGAAGTGCCCGTCCGCGCGACCGACTGGGGCGCCCGCTACCGCCGGGAAGTGCCGGAGTTGCCCGAATTCCGGACGATCTGGAACTGCCGCCGCAGCAAACTTTGACTTTCGCCCAGCAACTGCTGGACGACGGTCTCGCATTCAACGCGCACGAGGTATTAGAGGCAGCATGGAAGAACAGGCCGTTCGCCGAGCGGATGCTGTGGCAGGCGCTCGCGCAGTTCGCTGTCGGCGTTACCCACATACAGCGCGGAAATCCCAAAGGGGCGCGTACACTACTGACCCGCTCTGTGACCCGGCTGACCGCCTATCAACCGGAAGGCGACATGGTGCCATATGGAATCGACCGTGCCGGACTGATCAGCCGAGTCGAATCGCTACTCGCCGCGCTCGACGCCGGCGCGCAACCGGCGGCCGAAGACCTCAGACCCCGCCTTCGCGGCTGACCGCCACCCCCACCATGGCCATCGTGCGCACCCCAGGGTTCAGCCGGGCCCGTGCCTGTGGCCGGGGGCGGGTCGGTACGCGCCGAGCCCGTCCGGGGATCTGCACCTGGGTAACCTCCGCACAGCTCTCCTCGCCTGGGCGTTCGCCCGCTCCACCGGGCGGCGGTTCCTGCTCCGGATCGAAGATCTGGACCGCGTGCGCCCCGGCGTCGAACAGCGGCAACTGGATGACCTCGCCGCGATCGGCGTGGACTGGGACGGTCCTGTCGTCCGGCAGTCCGAGCGGCTGCCCCGCTACGCGGCGGCCATCGATCAGCTCACCGCGGCCGGGTTGACTTACGAATGCTATTGCACCCGAAGTGAAACCAGCAGGCCGCAATAGCTCCGCACGGACGGATAGGCGCTTATCCCGGCACCTGTCGCACGCTGACCGCGTCGGGGCGACGGTATCCCCGCCTACAACCTCGCGGTCGTGGGCATCCTCGTAGGCCAGCGAGGGAATGGTGTTCTGTCTCATTGGGCGACCGTAAGGCAAACCAAAGGGCTTGGCTTGTACAAAATGGGTTCTGCATGCCGACCCATTCCCATCCGCAACACACGAAGCGCCCTCGGCTGTGTCGAACACCGTTTCCAGTTCTGCGACCACGTGCTGCGCGGCGATCAGCCGTTCGACCACCTGCGGTAGCGATTCATACCGCGCGTTGTTTCCGGAACTCCTCGAGTTCCTGCGCGGCATCGGTGTCCACACCGCAGCACCGGCGCCTCCAGGCGTACAACATCGCTGCCGACGCAGGGAAGCTGCCCCACGAACCGTGGATACTCGATGTGAACGGGTTGTTGCAATGCAGCCGATGTCCGTAACGTACGCATCGTCCATCTACTGATTCACTCGACGAGGACAAACAACTATGACTAGCGGTGGGTACGACCCCAACCAGTATCCGCAGGGCGGGCAGCCGTATGGGCAGCCGTACCCGGGCGGCGACCAGTCGGGGCAGCAGCCCCAGTATGGGCAACAGCCACAATATGGGCAGCAGCCGCCGCAATACGGGCAACAGCCCCAGTACGGCCAACAGCCCCAGTACGGCCAACAACCGCAATACGGCCAACAACCGCAATACGGCCAACAACCCCAGTACGGCCAACAGCCGCCGCAATACGGGCAGGATCCGTACGGCCAGCAGCCCTACCCGCAGCAGCCCGGGAACTTCGGCTATGGCGGCCAGCCGGGCGACCTCGGCACCCGCATCGGCGCCCGCGTCATCGACGCGCTCATCCTGATGATCCCCTACATCATCATCTACTTCCTGGTCCGGGATTCGTTCGGCCTGACCATCGGCCTGGGCCTGATCTGGACCCTCGTGCAGCTCGGCTACTTCGTCGGGATGGAGACGACCCAAGGAACTACGCTCGGCAAGAAGATTCTCGGCCTGAAGGTGCTCGCCCCCGGCGGCGCCGCCAAGATCGACCCGGTCACCTCGCTGAAGCGAAACCTGTTCATCGCGGCCAACATCATCCCGTGCGTCGGCGGCCTCGTCTCGTTGGGTCTGGCGATCTACATCATGGTCACCATCTCGCAGGACCCGAACAAGCAGGGCTGGCACGACAAATTCGCCGGCGGCACCCAGGTCGTCAAGAGCTGACCTACCGCAGTCGTATCAAACGCGCAGGGGCGCACCCGAATATCGGGTGCGCCCCTGCTACTTTTTCGGCATCGCCGCTATGAACTCGTCGCCCCCACGACGATCACGAAGACGAACCACACGATGCCGAGAACGATCGATCCGACACCGACCCAGATACCGGCCAGCGCCATGCCGCGCCCCTCTTGCCCCGACTGCTTGATCTGATTCAGCGCGACAGTGCCGAGGATGATGCCGACGATCGACCCGATCCCGCAGGTGACGAACCCGACCAGCGATGAGATCAACGCGCCGATCGCCACGCCGTTGGTGCCCTGCACCGAAGCGCCATAAGGCTGGTAGGGGTACGGATAATTCGGCTGCGGATAGGGCTGTGCGGCCTGGTGGTAGGCAGGGTACTGCGGCTGCGGCGGGGGTGTCATCGGTTGAGCGGGCGGCTGCACCGGGTACTGCGGCGCCGACGGGTAACCGGAGGGCGCGGCGTTCGGGTGCTGTGGCGTCGACGGATAACCAGAAGGCGGCGCGGCGTTCGGGTACTGCGGGACCGAGGTCTGCCCACCGGATTCCGGCGATACGCCTTGGCCGCCGTACTGTTTCCACCATTCGTCGGAATCGCCGGGATTCGTCATCGCTACAGCGTATTCGACAACCTGGTTGGATGATGCGGGTGAGTGAGTCGAAGACAACCCAAGAACCCGACCAGCCTGCCGGCCCCGCACCGCACCATGCCGCATTCGCGCAGGTAGCCCGCGGGTATTACGCGCCGATCGTCGCCCTGTTCACCGCTACCTTGATCATCTCGAATATCTGTGCCACCAAGGGGGTGGAGTTCCTCGGCGAGGAGTCGCTGTCGCTCGGGCCGCTGCAGATCCTGCCCATCGGCACCGACGGAGCCTTCTTTCTGTTTCCGTTGGCCTACATCCTCGGCGACGTTCTCAGTGAGGTGTACGGCTTTCGCGCTACGCGGCGCGCCATCTACTACGGCTTCGCCGCACTGCTACTGACGGTCGCGTGCTTCGCCATCGCCATCCGGCTGCCCGCCGCGAGCTTCTACGAAAACCAGGAGGCGTTCCGCACGGTGATCGGTACGACGCCGCGGCTGGTCGTCGCCGGCCTGGCCGGATATTTCGTCGGCCAATTGCTGAACTCGGCAACGCTGGTGTTGATCAAGGAACGCACGAAGGAAAAGCAGCTGTGGGCCAGACTGATCGGATCTACCGTCGTCGGCGAGTTCGCCGACACTCTGATCTTCTGCTCGATCGCCGCGGGAGCCATCGGCATCGACACCTGGCAGCAGTTCGTGAACTACCTCATCATCGGCTTCTTCTGGAAGACGCTCTGCGAGGTGCTCGTGCTTCCGATCACCTACCGAGTGATCGCGATCCTGAAGAAACACGAACCCAGCTACGCCCCCACCGAAGTTGCCCCGCTGCAGGCCTGACCGAGACTCCGGCACACCGAGCGACGCGATTCACCCGAGCGTCGGCTACGACCGCTTCCAGCGGCCCAGCGTCTCCGCTTTGTGCTCATCGAAGTAGTCGCCCTCGATGCTGTGGCGGATGCGGTCGACGAGCCGCACCGTGAACCGCTCGTTGTGGATCGTGCACAGCGTGGACGCGAGCATCTCCTTGGCCTTGAACAGGTGGTGGAGGTAGGCGCGGGTGTAGTTGGCGCAGGTGTAGCAGTCGCAGGTCTCGTCGATCGGGGTGAAGTCGCGGCGGAAACGGCTGGTATTGATGTTGAATCTGCCGTTGTCGACATAGATCGCGGCGTTGCGGGCGACTCGCGACGGGTTCACGCAGTCGAAGGTGTCGGCGCCGTTCTCGATCGCGGCGAAGACGTCTTCCGGCTCGCTGATTCCCAGCATGTGCCGCGGCTTGTCCTCGGGCAGCTCGTCACAGCACCAGCCGACGATAGCGCCCAGGTTGCGCTTCTCCAGCGCGCCGCCGATGCCGTATCCGTCGAAACCGGTTCCCGCTCTTCCCCGAATCGACTCGAGTCCGCGACATGCCTTGCGACGTAGATCCTCGTACTGCGCCCCTTGGACGACGGCGAACAGCGCCTGATATGGGCGGTGCGCGCGTGCCGAGGTCAGCCGCTCGTGCTGATCGATGCAGCGTTGCGCCCACTCCTGCGTGCGCTGCACCGATTTCTCCTGGTAGGCACGGGTGTTGAGCAACGTCGTGAGTTCGTCGAAGGCGAACATGATGTCGGCGCCGAGCTGGTGCTGGATGCTCATCGACACCTCGGGGGTGAACCGATGCTCGGAGCCGTCCAGATGCGAGCGGAAGGTGACACCGTCGTCATCGACGGTGGCCAGCCGCTCCTTTCCCGCGGCGATCACCTCGTCACTGCGGACGTCGACCGCCTCCATCGCGAGCACCTTCTTGAACCCGACCCCGAGCGACATCACCTGAAACCCGCCGCTGTCGGTGAAGGTCGGGCCGGACCAGTTCATGAACTTGCCGAGCCCACCCGCCTCGTCCACGATGTCAGCGCCCGGCTGCAGATACAGGTGGTAGGCGTTGGCCAACAGCGCCTGCGCGCCGAGTTCCTTCATGGTTTCCGGCAGCACCGCCTTCACCGTCGCCTTGGTACCCACCGGAATGAACGCGGGCGTGGCGATCGAGCCGTGCGGCGTGCCGATCACACCGGACCGGCCGTGCCGCCCGTCCAGACGAGCGCCAACGGCGAAGGAGAAGGATTCGGGACTGGACACTCCGCTATCCTCGCAGTTCAGCGAACGTCAACTACACGGGGCCATCGATCACCAGATCCGGTACCACTCGCCGCGCGCGGGTAGACATCTTCAGCCGCGCCGACCGCCATACCGCCCCTGTCTCACCCCTGCGAGAACCTGAGCCAGTTGCGCCCATCACATGTTCCCACCATCCGCCCAGATTCCCCGGCCGGATCACCCGCGAAACCCACCCCGCACGGCAACACATCCGCGGGGATCCACCGATCACCACCCACCCACGACCACTCGGCCCAACTCCCTCTTCCGAGCGAAGAGCGAGACCAAGCATCCCTCGTTCGCGGCCCGGCCAGCGACGCAAGGGCCTCGAACACACAGCACCGCAGGCGCTGCTGTTGAACACAGACACAACCGCCACAAACGGCAACGCACCACCCAACCCAAGAATGCACACGCAGAAATCCACCAATCCCTACCCACCACAACCACTCGGCCCAACTCCCCCTTCCGAGCGAAGCGAGACCTGGCATTGCCCGTTCGCGGCCCGGCTCGCGTTCGAGCGACCGCCGCTTGCGACTTCGTCGCGGACGCGTCGGCCGCTCGAAC
>NZ_JBEZDE010000090.1:0-6758 GCF_040648115.1 Nocardia sp. NPDC049190 | reverse complement strand
GACCTGCTCATACAATTCCTGGGCCTCTTCCGAAAATATTTCGAATCGGTTCGGGTCCGGCCCGTAGACTGGTCTCTGCGCACCTGCGCCGGATTCCGGGTATTCGGCGGCGGTATCGCGGTCCATGCGCGCAGCCGAACCAATCCTGTCGAGCTCGGGTGCGAGCTGCTCGTCTTCGTGCCCGACCCGTCCGAGGTGGTCCTGTATTCCGTGCGAGACTTTGTGGTGTGTTTCGCTGATTCGCGGGGCGGCTTTGTCAACAATCGCGTCGACGATGCGCTTGGCTGCCTGCAGCATTTTCGCGATGATTTCACCGCCGCCCGATCCGTCCATCGAGGGTTTCTTGTCGCTGTGACCGGGCTGTCAGGCAGCGAGGTCACAGGTGGTGAAGTCGACCTCGGTGAGTGCTGGGTCGAACGGGTCGGGTTGGTGGGTGAGTTCGTCGGTGACGTAGGCACCGAAGCGGCTGATGTGGGCTCGTAGGTAGGGCGACAGCGCGGCGAGGTGGCCGGCAGTGATGGTTGCCCCTATTCGCCTTATCTTGTCTGCCTCCCCGGTAGGCGAGGTCTGTCCATAGCGGAGGCGAGGATGTTCCCTTCCGCTATATAGGCGTCAGCCCGGCGCAGGCGGTGTGCCAACCAGGTTCCGGTGTGAGGACTCAGAAGTAACACATCGACGTCCTCTTGGCACACTCGCTGCATTTCGCTGAGGGCCTCGTATGCAACGGAGAGTTGCGAAATCTCGGCATCGGCATAATAGTTGTTCGTCGCCTCGAATATCAATATTCGCAGCAAGATCATACGACAACGCAGAATTCTCTTGGAAAGGAACTCGATGGTCGCCGGAGCCCCATATCCAGTCGCGAAGTCCGTTACAACTGAATCTAGCTCAGGTATGCTGGAAGACATAAACGCCTTTACGATCTCATTGCAGCGGTGAGATCCGCGCGAAGGCGCGATTCGATGTGACCGATCAGCTTCTGAAGGTCGGCGCAGTAGACCGACGGGTTACGAAATCCGGAACCCTCCCGGTATCGGTGGACATAGTGACCGCCGCCGCAGATACCGACGAGTGAACACGATCGACATGTATCCCCGAGCGCGGCAATGCCGATCTGCCGTGCGATAATTCCGGGTGCCCACATCGCCTGGTCGAGTGGATTCCCTTCTGCGGTGATACCGAGAGAAGCGGCGCCAGCGTAGGCCGACTTCAATGAATCAACCTGTTCGACGCTGCCATCCGTCTCGATCACAGCGAACTGCATTGGCGCCAAACCCACGAATTCTGACGGCTGTTGTCTGCCGAGCAATAATCCCATCACGTGATCGAAAATCCTGATACGAGTTTCCAAAACGGGAGCGCCATACCAGCGGTCGAAGATCTCGATCAGCCAGTCGCCGTATGCTGTCGTTGCCAGTGCATCTGACTTCGCCGGCGGTGGTGTAGTCCAGTTCCCGTAAGGGAGGTGGAAGTCGATAACGGGAGGCTCGAACCCCAGCAGAGCCTCGTAGGTTGCAATCGGATCGTTCGCAACGTCGATCGTGCACAGCAGGATCGAGTACAGACTGCGGTACTCTGGACTGGCCAGACGCGCTAGCGCCTTTGCGACATGGTCATAACTGCCGATCCCCCGTCGATTGATCCGATGACGGTCATGAGCCTGTTGATTTCCATCGACGCTAACTCCGACCATAATCCGATGGCGCTCGCAGATTTCAAGAAACTTATTGTCTAGAAGGACCCCGTTCGTTTGCACTCTAAGTCGAAGCGCAGTGACCGGCTCAAGCAATTCCCGCGCATTCCGCGCAAAATACGCCATCCTATCATGTCCTACCAAAAGAGGCTCCCCGCCGTGGAATACAAGACTCACGGCGGGGAGAGCATGCTCTTCTGCATGGCTTCGTATTAAACGGCACGTCTCCAAGAAGAGATCGTCACGCATCCTTACCGGTTGCTGCCGCCAACTTTGGTCGGCCATCTCGTAGACATAACAGTAGTCGCAGGCGAGATTGCAGCGACTGTGAATTTTGATGACAAATTCTATGAACGGCAATGGCCGCCATCCTCGGGCACGAAGTTGCTCCACATCAGGGCTGATCATTGGCCGGGAATTCCGTGCCAGGTGATTGTTCAACGCGCCAGTTCTTTCTACTACGTTTAGTTACCGAATATTGCGATTTCGTCTATACCATCCTTTTGCGTCATGTAACGCTCAAGTGTTGCACGGAGCGCTGGACTGCATTCTGCCAGCAGTTTCCCAGGGTCCATTTTTGCAATTTCGGCAAGGGTGGGGGTTGTTAGCTCTGTCTGCACCGCAACGGAATCGGCGCCCGCTGCAGCTGCTCCCGCGGGCATAGCGGCGACGGCCGCCAGCGTCAGCGCCGCAGCAGAGGCGGTACGGATGGGGATCGGCCGCCTCTGACGCTCGCCGCCCTGGTTCACAACCATGATTTTCTCCGTTTCCCGGTTTGATTACCAGCGCAAGGTTATTGACGGGGTTCGGTGCAGCGTTAGGTGCTTCAAATTTTCCGATGAGCATCTTCACAACTGAACACGAACTCCACAGCTCTCAAGAGTATCGATCACCCACACCACTGACGACTTGTACAGATTCGGCAACTATGGAACCAAATGAATCCGTAGACATTCTCTTGCGAATGAGCGACCATGTGTCACAACGGCTTGCACTACCCGCCCACCACAACTTGGACTAGCTAAGATCGTGTCTCACGTCGTAGGTTTCGTCTTGGCGAGTTTCTTGTAGCCGGTGAGGGCTGCGGCGAGGGTGAGGAATCCGAGGAAGTGTGTGGCTTTGCGGTCGTAGCGGATGTTGAGCCGGTGGTAGCCGGTCAGCCAGGAGATCGTTCGTTCGATTACCCATCGGTGGCGGCCGAGGTGGTCGCTGGATTCGATGCCTTTGCGTGCGATGCGGACACCGATCCCCCGGTCGCGGACCCAACGGCGTACTTCGGTGTGGTCGTATGCCTTGTCGGCGTGCAACTTCGCTGGGCGGCGCCGACGTGGACCGCGTCGCGAACGCACTGCGGGATGGCTCGCGCGAGCGGGCGCAATGCATCGGAGTCGTTGGTATTGGCCACCGAGACGGCCACGGCCATAGGTATTCCAGCGCGGTCGGACAGCACATGGAGCTTCGAACCGGACTTGCCGCGGCCGACCGGGCTCGGGCCGGTCATGGCACCCCTTTTTTCGCCCGTACCGATGCCGCGTCTACCACCGCCCGTGACCAGTCGATCGCCGCCCCCGAGGTGGACGCTGTATTGCTCCTGCACTTGTCGAGGTGTTTAATAATGACCGATTTGACCTTGAGTCCGTGGCCATCGGCAGGATTGGATGTCGACGCCCTCCGATCATCCGGATGGCGCCCGTACCCATTCAACGAGTTCGTGATCAAGATACATAGCAGATGCAATCTGGCCTGCGATTACTGCTATATGTACGAAATGATCGACCAAAGTTGGCGCGACCAGCCGATGTTAATGGCCGAGGAAATATTTATCGATGCGTGCCGCGGCATCGCCGATCATGTCAGTCGCTTCGAGGTCCCCGCCGTCAGCCTTGTTTTTCATGGCGGTGAGCCTTTACTCGCGGGCCACGCCCGGTTCGAATTCTTCGCGCGGCACGCCCGAGAATGCTTGGGGCCGTTAGCCGAGGTGCGGTTGGGTGTGCAGACCAACGGGGTGCTCATCGACGAGGAGTTCCTTCGGATCTGCGACCAGTGGGGCGTAGTCATCGGCGTGAGTCTCGACGGTGGTCGTAATGCTCATGATCGCCATCGAAAATCACGTCGCGGCGATGGGAGTTACGACGACGTCGCACGAGGGGTGGAGCAGCTACGTAAATACCGGAACAGCAAACTGTTCGGTGGCCTACTGTGCACTATCGATCTCGCCAACGATCCGATCCAAACGTATGAAGAACTACTCGCGTTCTGTCCGCCGGGCGTTGATTTCCTGCTGCCGCACAGCAATTGGGAATCACCTCCGCAGGGCAAAATCGAGGATCAAGAGGCGGCTCCATACGCCGAGTGGCTCATTCCGATTTTCGATCGCTGGTACGGCGCTCCGGAAGTGGAAACCCAGATTCGACTGTTCGACAACATCATTCATCTGCTTTTCGGCGGGCGAGGTCGCGGTATATCGGTAGGGCACGCACCTATTCAGGTCGCCATCATCGAAACCGATGGAACCCTTGAACAAGTCGATTCGTTGAAATCGACGTTCTCCGGCGCTACCCGGATCGCCACAATCGCAAACACGGGAATGGGGGACCGGCTGAATCATGCGCTATGGGATCCAGGGATCGTGGCCCGTCAGATCGGCAGTGCGGCGCTGAGTGACACGTGCATGTCGTGTTCGCTAAGGGATATCTGCGGCGGCGGAGACTATGTGCATCGGTATCGCGCGGACACCGGGTTCCAGAATCCGTCGGTTTACTGCAGTGATCTCGCTGCGCTGATCCGGCACATCAAAGTCCGGCTGGAAGACGACCTCGATAAGGTGACAACAAAGTGACATCCACCGATACCTCGAATATCGAAACGGCGATCAGCGAACTCGGGTCCGGATATGGAACGGATGAAACTGTCGTTGCTCTTGCCGAGGAAGCGCTGCGCGGGCGACTGATCCTCTTGCACGCACTACTGGCAAGACTCGCGGCGGATAGGCCCGACGACTTCGCGGATGTCGAGTCCGCGCACCGATCGCTTGCGGACCTGCTACAGGCCGATTTCGATTCGGTCGCGGAGTTGTTGTCGTACCCACATGTCGGAAACTGGCTCACCTCGATTTTCCGGCGTCTGAACTTCACTGATTACGATGCCGCACAACCGACTCCGCTGTGGGCCGACCTCGGCTACCTCGGCTGGCTCGCCGCGAGTGGGCAGATCATCGTCGGCCGTCCTGGGGCAGTGCAAGTGGTAGTTCGCTCCGGGGTGGTGATGCTTCCGCTTATCGGTATGGCACGATTGGGTGACGTCGCAGAATGCGGCCATTGCACACTCAGTTGGTCAGCCGATGACGTACTGACTTTCGAATATCACGACACCACGCTTGTCGTCGCGTCACGCGATTCGGAAACTACGCCGAACTGGCTACCGCAACGCAGTCTGGACGCGGATGATTCGGCGCACCGCCTGTACCTGGATGATCTCGACCCGTTTCGCGACTTCGACGTAAAGTTGCCCGATCTGTTCGAATTGCCGCCGGACCCGCTGGGCGTAGCAGACGCTTTGACCTGGGCTGAACATTTTCGTGGCGCCTGGCAGGTGCTACGCCGCGATTTCGCCCGATATCATGGGCCGATGCGTGCCGGCTTGCACGTAATTGTGCCGCTCACCGCGAAGCCGGAGGTGACCGGTCAGAGTTGGACATCGCCAACCGGGTACGGGGCAGTCTATTCGACGGCGCCTGAAGACTCCTGCCAATTGGCTCTCACGCTGATTCATGAATTCCAGCACGCGAAGTTCAGCCTGCTGGCCGACCAGGCAGTGCTGTTCGAGCCGGACCTGACCGCGCGTTTCTATGCTCCTTGGCGCATAGACCCACGCCCGATATATGGCCTCATGCACGGGATCTACGCATTCTTCGGGGTGACCGATTTCTGGCGTGTGCATCGAAGGTCGAGTTGTCATGGAGACCTGCGTGCCGAGCTGGAGTTCGAATGTGGACGTCGCCAAGTAGCAACCGCCCTGGAGCAAGTCAGGTCATCGGGAGTACTTACTCCGACCGGGGAGAAGTTTCTCACGACGCTGTCCGACAGCATGGCCTCCTGGCAGTCCGAAGATATATCCGCGAAGGCTCGTGAAGTTGCCGCAGACGTCTCGATTTGTCTGAAGGCGTTCTGGCGAGTGCGGAATCTGAAGCCTGCCTTCAGCGATGTTGTCGCCCTGGTCGACAGATGGATGAATGGCTCGCCGTCAGCTGGTGGTCTGCCTCCGGCGACGATTGTAGATCAGGATGGGATACCCAACGGTCACCACAGACTTACGTTGCCGCACGCGTTGACACGACATGCTGCCATGTCCGTTCCGCAAAGCGCCGAGGACGATGGCTCCGGAGATTTCGCCTGTACGGTCGGGAATTTTGAGCAAGCTGCCGCTCGCTATGTAGCGGAGTTACACAACGACCAAGTCCGTCCGCAAACGTGGACAGGTCTCGCCCTCGTGTTACCGCAACTGCATGCCGAAGCCGATCTATCGCTGCTTCGTGAACGTACTGAAATTGTGGCGCACATGTATTGCGCTCTTGCCGATCGCGGTGTCACCTGTGACATCGTTGATCTTGTTCACTGGCTTACACGATAATAATCGTAATCAATATCGGGACGTGTCTATCACGCACGTCCAAATTTCCTATAAGGTGTGACCTTGAAGAACGACAAGACATACGGCGAAATCCTTCTCGATGTGAAGGAATTCGGACCGGGATCATCAACCCTGCAATTTTGTGCCATGAATTATGTCGCCAAGCATTATGCGGTTTTTCCGGGGCTGATATCTCTTCCTGGGCTGCTGCTTCTGCAGGACGAGATCAGGAGGTTGCGGCGCGAAGGGGTGAGGAAAGAGTTTCTCATGGAGTGCATGGAGAACTCGCCTCGTCGCATGACCACTCTCGGTGGTGATGTCGTAGATCAGCTTTCATCACTGGTTCCCGGGATTTATCGCGACCCGCTGCTGCTGGATATCGTGGAGGCCGCGTGCGGGGAGCGTGTCATCCCTTTGGAGGATGATGTAGACCGGT
>NZ_JBEZDE010000089.1:0-7455 GCF_040648115.1 Nocardia sp. NPDC049190 | reverse complement strand
CAGACGCCGCAGCCGTTACTCAACACCACACCAGCCCAACAACATTCGGACAAATTGCGTGCTATTGATCGACAGGCCCTAACTGCACGGCATTGGTACTAGGCCGAGCAGATCCGGCAGGCGGTGCGATCAGCCATCGGTTCGCCAGCCGCGCGGGCCTCGTCAGCGAGGAACCGGTAGCCGAACTCCGGGTCGGGATTGGTCCGATCAGATCGGACCTCGTTCGCCCTTATGAGTGCGGCATCGACCACCGCCTGCTGCCAATCGATCAGGCCGCGGCGGCTCAGCGCCGCCCAATGCCAGTCGTCGGCACACGCCGGCTTCCGATGCAGGCAGCGAATTGGCGATACGCCATTGGTGCCATTGCTTTCCGGCGCAACGTGCTCCCGACCACCGCTGATACAGCAGGAGTTTCTTCATGTTTGGCAACCGCATGTCGTGCCGAACCAATCGTTTTATTGGCAACCAAATTCGGCGACTCAGCGCCGCCTCGCCCCGACGCAGGCCAACGCGGTGACAGTTTGCAACCGGCAACGGCAGATGAGAGTTTCCGGACGCTCGGTGATCTGCCGGGCTCTCCGACCTGAAAGAAGTCTCACCAACTGGGATACCTGTTGGTCGCCTCACCGACTAGGGGCAATACCGCTCGTCTACGGTTATTGGCGTGACATATGACAAGACCGAGTCGCCACAGGTCGTAGCCACGGATTCTTACCGGACGATCGAGGATCCATCCGAGACGCAGCTGCACGACATCCTTGCCGACATGAATGCGAGGGCGCCGTTCGTGATCGTGGACCGGTTCGACAGCCGGGAACCCGGCGACCACTACATCCAGGTTCGCCTCGATGAACAAGTGGATCCAGGCCAGGGGCACTGCTATATCGTCGAGCGTCGCGACGGTGGACCGAGCAAATATTATCGCGCCACCATCAGCGACGACCGGCCATGGGGCAGTGGATCCTCAGCTGCGTTCGACACCGTCGTGAACGCCGTCCAGGACTGGGCATTCCGACGCGAAGGCTGGCGAACAGCGCTGGGATGGGAACAAATCAAGTTGGACGATTGTCCAGACCTTAACGATGACCTTGTTGAATAATCAAGTTCTTCGTGTCTTACGTGGTTGATTTCGTGAGTTTCTTGTATCAGGTCAGTGTCGCGGCGAGGGTGAGGAAAGCGAGGAAGTGGGTGGCTTTGCGGTCGTATCGGATGTTGAGGCGGTGGTGGCCGGCCAACCAGGAATCGTGCGTTCGATAACCCACGGGTGGCGGTCAGGGCGCTGCGAGGATTCGACGCCCTTGCGGGCGATGCGGACACTGATGCCGCGGTCTTGCACCCATTACCACAGTTCGGCCGTGTAGGCTTTGTCGGCGTGCAGCTTGCCGGGTTTGCGTCGGGGCGGACCGCGCCGCGACCGAATGGCTGGTACCACTTTTACCAGCGGACGCAGTGCTTCGGCGTCGTTGGTGTTGGCGGCAGAAACACCCACCGACAGAGGGATTCCCGCGCGGTCGGACAGGACGTGGATCTTCGAGCCGGGCTTGCCGCGGTCGACTGGGCTGTGACCGGTCAAAGATCCCCTTTTTCGCTCGAACACTGGCTGCGTCGATCACCGCCCGTGACCAGTCGATCAAGCCTCGGCAGCCTAGTTCGTCCAGGACGGCGGTGTGTAGACGCCACCACAGTCCGGCCTCGCTCCACACGCTGAACCGGTGGTGTGCCGTCGGCGCCGTGACCCCGAACGGCGGCGGCAGCATCCGCCACGCACAACCACTGCGCCGTGAACACCGCGCGCTCGTCGGCCGGCGCGGTGCCACCACCCTGCGGACGCGCAGTGAACTCCGGAAGTACCGGCACGAACCAGAGCCCACAACTCGTCCGGCACCAACCGCTTCGACAACTCGTCGACCACGAGTCGAACATCATGCAGCACAACCGATTCCGGCACAACACAAGCGAATCACAATCACGTGCGATACGGTCTGAAGGCTGACTCGATTTGCGCATGTCACCTGCGTAAATGCAAGGTCGGGGTCGACAAGGTATGCGTGGATAACCGTCTCGGGTCGGCAAGGTATACAAGAAGTGGTGCGATTGCTGCTGGTGCACCTGCGACGGTCGGCAAGGTGTGCGAGCGGTGTCGCCACAAGGGCGAGGGAGTCTGGTAGGTTGGCCCGCGGTGCCCCGGCAGAAGCGCAGCGACCTGGGCTTCGTCAACGCTGCAGTCGAACTTTGGGACGCCGAACCCGAAATTGGTTTCCTGGCGCGGCTGTTCACCCAAATCTCCCTGCCGTACAAGGAGCCCAAAAGGCAACCCTGCGACGCGTCAACGGCAACACCCAGCTCATCGTGCGACCCGGGGTGATCTTCGGTCTGGACGGCGAGGCTAAGAGGTCGCGTAGATTGGGTTTGGTAACCGGCGGTGTGCTGGGCGGCTGTCCCAGCGGTGGGTGATCCAGGGACGGCGGATGAGGGCGCGGACGCGTCGGCGAGGTCGAACCAGGCGTCGATGACGCGTTCGCGGCGTTCATGGCAACGTTTCAGCCTATTGAAAGCGTTGTGCCAGGAATTCGTTCTTTCCGCATGCCAGCGCTCGCTGGCCTGGATCGGCGCCTCCTCACCTTTGGTTTGCGATCTGCCCGTGCAGGCCGCGCCCGGCCAGCAGGTCCCGTGTTTTGCCCGAGTCGTAGCCGGAGTCCAAGTGCACAGTGATCGTCTCGGGCAGCGGTCCGAGGTCGTCGAGGCGATCGCCCGACATCGGTCACCACCGTCTTCGGCGGGGTCGCCATTGTCCCTCCACTGCGAGGGACGCCACCACAAATGCGAAATATACTGCACCGCAACGTTACTCATCGCCATCAGCCCGAACCTGTCATGAATCGTTGCTCTCGAACCCGGTGGCAACCGCACCGTTTCGGTTCAATCATTTCGAAAACTTGTTGAACTACGGTCATATCGAGACAGCAGAGGGTCACTGCGGCCGGGCTGCGTCGGCACGCAACCGCACGCGCATGGCCCCCGAACAAACTCTAAATAGTGAGATTCCGGGTGATCAGTAGAGCAGTGAGCGATTTGATGAACAAACTTTGCAATCTTCTGAAAATGAGGATATCGGAATCCGGTAAAGCCGCATCGGACATGACCAGAGACACCGGTAGCACTCCATTGAAGGGTGCCGCTCATACATTCGAAGCCGAAGACGGAAACATTGAAAACACGTTCGACAGGGCCGTACGGGAGAATCCGATATCCGGACTTTCTCGGACGCCGGCGCCGGCGCCGGGAAGTGAGGATACAACTCCGGACAAGACCATCAACAAGAAGCTCCGGGAGATGGCGGAGGAAAATGGCATCGTCGATCTTCGACGGTTTCCGGTTCCGCCGAACAAAACCTCTTTCGGTGTCGACTTCCCCGAATACGACCCTCCTTTCGTCGATATACCACGAGGTAGAACCCGACATCGCAAAGAAGATGACTATCCGGACCCCGACGACCCGCGGGAGATCGAAACTTTCTTCAGTCATGAAGTGGCGGAGGTGCGGCGAGAGGGAGGTTACCCGATGAACCCACGCGGAAGAACCGGTTTGCGTGGCCGTGGAATGCTGAACAAATGGGGCGCAACGCAGGCCGCCGATCCGATCATCACCAGGTACAACGAGCGCGGCGAGCTGGAGATTCTGCTGATCAAACGCAAAGACACCGGCGAGTGGGCCTTGCCCGGCGGCAAGATAGATCCCGGCGAACAGCCATGGCAAGCAGCGAACAGAGAACTCGGCGAAGAAGCCGGCGTAGAGGGCATCCAGATCGATTCCTCACGAGTCCGGCAAGTTTATCAAGGCTATGTAGACGACACCCGAAACACGGACAACGCGTGGATGGAAACCACAGCCTTCCATTATCATTTGAATCCCAGCGAGGCCGCCAATGTCCGGGTTCTGGCCGGCAGCGACGCGGAAAAAGTGCAATGGACGAAAGTCGACGATGAACTATACTCGAACATGTTCGCCAGCCAAGGAGAATACATGCGCGTAGCGATTGAGGGTCTGCATTAAACACTCGCCGCCGAGCACAGCCGATGAGCTCCTTAGACCGTGTCTCATGTCGTAGGTTTCGTCTTGGCGAGTTTCTTGTAGCCGGTGGGGGCTGCGGCGAGGGTGAGGAATCCGAGGAAGTGTGTGGCTTTGCGGTCGTAGCGGATGTTGAGCCGGTGGTAGCCGGTCAACCAGGAGATCGTTCGTTCGATTACCCATCGGTGGCGGCCGAGGTGGTCGCTGGATTCGATGCCTTTTGCGTGCGATGCGGACACCGATGCCCCGGTCGCGGACCCAACGGCGCAGTTCGGTGTGGTCGTATGCCTTGTCGGCGTGCGACTTCGCTGGGCGGCGCCGAGGTGGACCGCGTCGCGAACGCAGTGCGGGGATGGCTCGCACGAGCGGGCGCAATGCATCGGCGTCGTTGGTATCGGCCGCCGAGACGGCCACGGCCATAGGTATTCCAGCGCGGTCGGACAGCACATGGAGCTTCGAACCGGACTTGCCGCGGTCGACCGGGCTCGGGCCGGTCATGGCACCCCTCTTTCGGGCTCTATTGAGTTATGTGTGGGTGCGGTCGGGTAATTCGGGGCGGTAGCCGCCGAGGGCCAGCAGTGCGAGGGAGATCAGGGCGTCGGGATGTTTGAACCCGAAGGCCAGTCGGGTCAGTAGTCGGATCTTGGTGTTGGTCGACTCGATCAGCGCGTTGGACAGGCCATGATCGAGCGTGGCATGGATTGCCGAGGGTTCGGATCTGATGGTTCGTGCGAGCTTGACGAACTCGGGTATCCGGCATCGTGACGCCCAGGACAGCCACCTTTGCAATGCGTCCTTACCGGCCTGTCCACCCACCGCGAAGACATGCCGAAGCCCTTCTTTGAGCAGGTAGGCGCGATAAAGCCGGGGGTCTGTCTTCTCGATCCAGGCGAGCTTGTGGCGTTGGTGGTCTGTGAGGTTCTCGGGGTTTTTCCACAGCGCCCATCGGGCTCGTTTCATGCCTTGCGCCGCCCCGGCGGAGGCGGTGCGGCCGCGCCGGTCCTTGTGGCTACCGCCGGGGCGAGAGCGTTCGGTGTTCCACGTTTGGCGTCGTACCTGGTCCAGTGCGTCGGTGGCCCACTTGACCACATGGAACGGGTCGGCGCAGCGGATCGCCTCGGGGCAGTGCTGGGCGACGGTGCGGGCGATCCACGCGGCCGCGTCCGCGGACACGTGGGTGATCCGCGCGCACCGGTCAGGCCCGAGCAACTCGAAAAACGTTGCCAACGTGGCTTTGTCGTTGCCGGGTGCCGCCCAGACCAGCCTGCCGGTGTCATGGTCGACCACGATGGTCAGATACCGGTGTCCCTTCTTGTAGCTGATCTCGTCGATCCCTATCCTGCGTAGTCCAGCGAGGCGATCGACCTCGGCGTCGATATCGGCCCGGACCCGGCTGATGATCGACCCGACGGTGGGCCACGCGATCCGCATCAACTGCCGGACCGTGGTCCGCGATGACAGGGTCGCCAACCATGCCACAGTGTTATCGAAAGCACGGGTATGGCCGGCGCCGTGCCTGGCCCAGGGCACCGCGGCGACCACAACACCGTGCTCACCGCACCGGCCTCTCGGTGCGTCCGCCTCGACGAAGGCCCGCACGGTTCCCAGGTCCAGGGCACGCCACCTGCGCCGCCCCCGACCCGCGTCATAACGGGGACACCGCCGCGAACACACCCCACGCCGGTCACGCCCACGGCGACGGACCAGCACACCCCGGCAACCATCACCTGCGCGGACTCGTCGAAATCAACCGACTCCACAACCGCCCCGTTCACACCCAACAACCGACCCCATACCCTGATTGAGGGCAACGTCGTTCTCCGTCCATCCAGTTTCTGTTCCTCGACAGCTCAGAAACTAGACGTCGCAACGACGTTGCCCCCTCAACAGGCCAAACCCGCCCACACATGACTACATAGAGCCTTTTTTCGTCCGTACCGATGCCGCGTCTACCACTGCCTGTGACCAGGCGATCATGCCTTCGCTACCCAGCTTGTCGAGTACCGCGCAATGTAGTCGTCGCCACAGACCGGCCTCGGTCCAGGCTGTGAATCGGCGATGCGCTGTCGCGACGGTGACCCCGAACGAGGGTGGCGGCATCCGCGCCAGGCGCAGCCGCTGGTCAGCACGAACACGACTGCGGTGAAGATCGCACGTTCATCGACTGGCGCGGTACCTCCGCCTTGGGCACGGGCCACGAACTTCGGCAACAACGGCTCGACCAGCGCCCACAACCCATCCGGCACCAAACGCTGCGACACAACATCGACCACGACCAGACATCATGCAGCACAACTGATTACTACACACCTTCAACGACCTACCGCGACGTGAGACACGATCTTATTGAAGTGTTGTCAGCCCTGCGCGACCGACTGACACGAGCTGCGCCAGAGGGGTCGCGAAACTACGGGCGCGTCCGCCTTCCGCTGGCGCGGTGAATCAGTACATCGAGGCCGAAAATATTACCAGAACGCAGTTTCTACCGGAGGGCCTGTCGGGATACGTGCGAAACGGGCAATGAGTTACCGGGGATGGTTGGATCCGGCTGATCAGGCGCCGGCCTTCACTGCGATCGGGGAACGCCTGGCGCTCCTGGTGTTCGTCAGTGCTCGGTAGATGCTGGCGAGGCTGGGGTTGCTGCCTTTGCGTTAGCCGGCGGGAATGTAGAGATCTGGTCGGATGTCCTCGACGGATTCGCAGTTCGCGCGGCGGCGGAGCACGGTGTGCAGCATGTCGTCGGTGATCACCGAGGGACGTCCGCCGTGGTTTCCTTTGTGGGAGGCGGCATTGAGGCCTTCCAGTGTGGATTCGCGGATGGCCTCGCGGTCGGTTTCGGCCATCGCGGCGAAGAACGCGAACAGGATGCGGCCGACGCCGGAGGGGTCGTAGGTCTCGTGCAGCCCGCACGCCTCACTGGCGCGGGTGCCGCACTGGTAGGCGGTCTCGAACAACACCCGGTCCCGCAGTACGTCGGTCGGTACGTCCTTGCGCAGGCGGCGCGAGCAGATCGCATCCAGTACCCGATAGATGTGCCGTGGTGGTGCCGGGCGCGGCAGCGTCCTGGGCACGCTGATCGTCGTTTCCACCTTGTCGAGGGGGTTGGCTGGTTGTACAGGTCATCTGTGACAGCACTTACCGAGGAATATCGGCGACACCCTCGATCTGAAGATGTTGGTACAGACGAATTTTGATGTCACGGTGGCCTGGTCGGTGGTAGGTTTCGGCGCAACGTTCTGTGTGTTTCGTCGACGCCGGAACCTGTTTCGTAGGAGCCGTCGTTGCCGCCTCGGCCAGGTGTACTGACCATGGACGTTGGTCACGGCGTGTCGAGGTGACAAAGGCGAAGACCTCCGAGTGAAGTGCGAGCTGTCTAGGAACGCACCC
>NZ_JBEZDE010000088.1:0-7594 GCF_040648115.1 Nocardia sp. NPDC049190 | reverse complement strand
ACACCCATCATCCGATGGCCTGCGGAACCAACTGAACACGGAACGAAATCACCCGGCTCTATTTCCGGGTGGTCTCGTCATCGGGGACCGCTCACAAGCAGTGTTCTCTTCTCGCATTCGCGCCCGTTCGAACCTTAGAAGTTGCCGGTAGTCGGTTGCGAACGCCGCCAGGGCAGGCTGGCGCGTGTCCCGGACGAGGTGTTCGACACCGATCCGGAAGATGTATAGTTGGCGACAGCAACTAGTTGCAACCGCTAACGATTCTGGTGGAAAAGGTGAGATCCGTGTCCGTTGCCGAGGATGCCGACGAGCTCGGCGTTCAGCTCGTTCGGTTTATGCGTGCGGTCAACCGGGCGAAACTGCAAATGACCAGGCACGGACCGGACAGTCTGGATCGACTGGCCTATGCCGCGCTGTTCTGCCTGGTCCACGACGGGCCGCAGCGCACGGGTAAGCTCGCCGAGCTACTGCGCGCTGAGATCTCCACCGTCAGTAGGGAGAGCAGATCGCTTGTGGCACATGGCCTGGTCGAGCGCCGGGCCGACCCGATCGATGGCCGCGCCTGCGTCTTGGCGGCCACTCCGGAGGGGGAGCGGGTGTTCGAGGAGAACCGCAAACACCGCAACCGATGGTTGGCCGCGATTCTGGCCGACTGGCCTTCGGAAGACCGGGCCGCCGTGACCGAGCTGCTCGCCCGGCTCAACACAGGAATCGAGACAACTCCACCACAGCTAGCCGATCAGAAATAGGGCTCACAAATGACGATTTCCACCACCCGGGCACCGGCGGCGGCACCGCCGGGTCCGGCCGCCGCTGCCGCCGAGGACACGCAACTCTCGCACCGGCAAATCTTGACCATCCTGTCCGGGCTGCTGCTCGGTATGTTCCTTGCGGCGCTGGATCAGAACATTGTCAGTGTCGCGATCGTGAAGATCGCCAACAGCCTGCACGGCTTCGATGAACAGGCCTGGGCGACCACCGCATACCTGATCACCGCGACTATCACCACACCGCTGTACGGCAAGCTGGCTGATATCTATGGTCGAAAGCCGTTCTATCTCACCGCGATCGGCCTGTTCGTCATCGGTTCGGTGGCGTGTACCTTCGCCACGTCGATGTACCAGCTCGCGGGTTTCCGCGCCTTCCAGGGGCTCGGGGCCGGTGGGTTGATGTCGCTGGCCTTCACCATCATCGGCGACATCGTTCCGGCCCGGGAGCGTGTGCGCTACCAGGGCTACTTCATGATGGTCTTCGGTACCGCGACGGTGCTCGGCCCGGTGCTCGGCGGCTTCTTCTCCGACTACGACATGCTCGGTGGCATCGAGGGCTGGCGCTGGGTGTTCCTGGTGAACGTCCCGGTCGGCGTGATTGCGATGCTGGTGGTCGCCAAGGTGTTGAACGTGCCCCACCAGCGCCAGAATCATCGGATCGACTGGTTCGGCGCACTGACGCTGACCATCTTCGTCGTGCCCCTGTTGATCGTCGCCGAACAAGGACGCAACTGGGGATGGGGATCCGACCGAGCACTGCTGTGCTACGGCATCGGCGTGCTCGGCTTCCTGCTGTTCGTCTTCGTCGAGTACCTGATGAAGGACGCGGCGCTGATCCCGCTGCGGCTGTTCAAGAACTCCACCTTCAGCGTCACCATCGCGGGCGGATTCATCGTCGGTGTCGGCATGTTCGGCGCGATCACCATGGTTCCGACGTATTTCCAGGTGGTACGTGGCTACTCGCCGACGAACGCCGGTTTGCTGATGCTGCCGCTGGTACTCGGCATCATGATCGGTTCGCAATCGGCCGGCCGGATCACCAAGAAGACGGGTCGTTACAAGTTTCTGCCGGTGGCGGGCACGTTCATCATCGCCGTCGGCACGGTGTTGTACGCACAGGTGCACTACGACAGCCCGCTGTGGCAGCCCCTGGTGTACGGCGGGGTGATCGGTCTCGGGTTGGGTGGCTGCATGCAGACGTTGATCATCGCCGCACAAAATGCCGGACCACGGTCGGACATGGGAGTTTCCACCGCGTCGGCCACGTTCTTCCGGCAGATGGGCGGCACGCTCGGCGTCGCGGTGTTCCTCACGATTCTGTTCAATCTGTTGCCACACCGGATCACCGACGCGTTCGGCGGACAGCTACCGCCCGGCTTCGGCGCCGACCAGCTCAACAACATGCAGAGCAACACCAGCGGCATCGCGGCCCTGCCCGACGAGCTGAAGGTACCGATCCTGACCGGCTTCACCAACTCCATGCACGGCGTGTTCTACTCCGCCGCAGGGGTGGCACTGCTGGCCTGCGTGGTGCTGATGTTCATGAAAGAGATTCCGCTGCAGGATCAGCCGGCTCCCAGCGCTGCCGAACCGCCGGTCGCCCGGGAGGCCGAGCAGGCCGTCGCCGCGGAGTCGTCGTGGGATGAGGATCAGGTCTGGGAGGGTGCCGCACAGGTATTCTCCGAACCCGAACCGGTGCTTGCCGGGGTGGGCAAGCATGTGAAGGTCGAACATCAGGGCAACGGCGTCTACCGGGCGGAGCCGCGGGCAACCGCGACGGCGAGCACCGAGGTGACAGCAGTGCTCTCCGGTGGCAGTTACGACGGTTCGTCGATCGGCGGACGTATCCATCGTGAAGACGGCAGTCCGGTTTCCGGCGCCGTTCTCACCCTGATCGACCAGCGCGGCCGCCAAGTGTCTCGGGCGACCGGGGATGCCGATGGCAGGTACCTGATCGGTGCGCCCGAGGTCGGCAACTATGTACTGATCACCTCGGCGCCCGGGCATCAGCCGGAGGCCGTCACCGTGGCCGTCGGAGATCGGCCGCAACAGCTCGACCTCCGCCTGATGGGCTCCGGAGAACTGTCGGGTGTGGTCAGGTCGGCGGGTAGCGGTGAACCGCTTCCTGGTGCGACTGTGACGCTGACCGATATGCGCGGCGAAGTAGTGGGAGCGGCCATCACAGCGGGCGACGGCGCATACGCGTGCCGGGGCGTGGTCACGGGCACTTACACCCTGGTCGCGGTCGCTGAGCACATGCGGCCGAGCGCGATCACCTTGAGCATTCCCGACAGCGGTCTGCTGCGTCACGACATCGAACTGGCTCCGATGGCGGTGCTGTCCGGATCGGCGCGGGCCGACGGAAACCGCGCGGTGCCTGACGTCCAGATCACGGTGTTGGACGCAGCGGGTGAGCTGACCGCCACTACCCGCACCGACGAGAGTGGGCACTACGTCGTGACCGACCTGCCGGCGGGCCGATACACGGTCGTCGCACGCGGATACCCGCCGGTGACCAGTCAGGTCACCGTGTCCAGTGGCGAGATCGACCACGATGTTCGACTCGGCTACGAGTCCGACGATATGCAGGGTTACTGATGAGTGGTCTCACCGCGCGCATTCGCACCGTCGAGGGCTGGCCGGTGCCGAATGCGGTACTGACCGTGACGGATATGAGCGGACGTCAAGTCGCCCGTGCCGTGGCCGACGAGACCGGGGCAGTGGCCACCGAGCCGCTGCCCCCGGGCGTGCACACGGCGGTGGTCACCGCGGCCGGATATCAGCCGATGGCGCGGACCGCCCGGACCTCCGCCGCGGGTACGAGTCTGCTCGGCGACATCGCATTGGCGCCCGAGGCTGGCGCGGTCACGCTTCCGCCACCAGGTCCGTGGACGATCGACCCGATGCACTCCACGGTGATCGCCACCGCACGCCACCTGGGCATCGCGAGTATCAAGGCTCGCTTCGCCGAGGTGAGCGGGCGGCTCGATATCGCCGAGCGTTTCGAACAGTCCACCGGCTACGCAGAGATCGGCGCTGCCAGCGTCGACACCGGGATCGAGTTGCGCGACAATCACCTTCGATCGTCCGACTTCCTGGATGTCGACGCCTACCCGGTGATCGCCTTCACCGGCCACGGGTTGCGCCGTACCGGTACCGACACCTTCGTGATGCCCGGCGAGCTCGTCCTGCACGGAAAACGCCGGCAGATCGACCTCACCGTCACCTACGGCGGCTGCGGTGATGACCCCTGGGGTGGCGTGCGCGCCGCCTTCCATGCCGAGACCGAGCTGCGCCGCAACGATTTCGCCATCGACTACAACGCGATCGTCCGCGCCGGAGTCGCCGCAGTCGGCGCTACCGTCAAGCTCGAACTCGACATCGAAGTGGTTCGCGGCGAACAACTCCCGGCAGAATAGCCGGCGGAAGCTGGTCGGTTTGCGCGTGGCGGGGTAGTGGCCCTGTGCCGGTGCCCCGTCCTGGAGGCCGACCGCCACCCGGAAGTTCGTCCGGACCGCCGCGGTCCAGCCGTGCGGTTTGTCGGCAAACAGACCGCTGCCATCGCCGAGATCGGACACCGGGCATCCGCGCAGTTTCTCACGCTGTCCCGGGTCGCCACGCCGTACGTGGCGCGCCTGACAACTGGCGATCGAAGCCGAGTTGGTCGGCCGAACAGGCCCGCCGAAGTTCGGGCCTGCGTCGCATGTCGAGCCGCCGAGGGAACGTCACGATGTAGAAGTTCGCGGCCCCGTCCGTGCGGTCGTCTCCGGTGCTTCGGCAGTGCCGGTGAGTACCGCCGGCAATTCATCGACCACCTGCGCGATCAGCCCATCAGCAGCGCGCCGGGTGGACGTCTGCCGATCATGGCATCATGGGGCGCCACAGACAATGTCGAGTCCAGGAACGTGCTCAACGGACTGTGCCGCCGCACGCTGGGGACCACGATCGCTACCTCGACCGAGAAGCGACACAGGGAGTATCCGTGACCGAGCAGCCGATCGCCTTGCTGCTACCCGGCCAAGGCAGCCAGCACCCCGGCATGGCCCTGGACACCTATCGCGACCAGCCGGAATTCGCGGCGATAGTCGACGAATTCCTCGCTCTGATGTCCGAAGAAGGGGTCGAGCCCAAGCGGCGCTGGCTTTCCGATGACCCGGAGACGGATCTCGACGACGGCCGAGTCGCGCAGCCCCTGATTTTCGCCATCGAATACGCCTTTGCCACCATGCTGATCCGAGCTGGCGCGAATGTCGTCGCCCTGCTCGGTCACAGCGTCGGTGAACTGGCCGCCGCAACCGTCGCCGGGGTATTCGACGTAGGTTCAGCCGCACGAATCATGGGCGCCCGAGTACGCGCGCTGAGCCTCGCGCCGCCGGGCGGTATGTTCGCGGTCGCGGCAACTCCTGACGTCGTCCGACGACAGCTGGGTGCGCAATGGGTCCGGGCCGGGGTCACGATCGCCGCGGTGAACGGACCCCGACGCACCATCGTCGCCGGCCCGGACCCGGAGGTGCGCACGGCGGAATCGGTGCTGTGTGAGCGAGGTTTCGCCACGATATCGGTGCCCGCCCGACAAGCGTGGCACAGTCCGTGCATGGCCGACGCCGCGACGGTGTTCGAACGGTCCATCGCGGCCGAGCGACTACACGAGCCGACCACTCCGATCTGGTCGGGGCGGACCGGATTGCGGTTGCGCGCCGACGAGGCCAGCGATCCAAGCTTTTGGGCAGCACAGATCATGCATCCGGTGCTGTTCTGGAACGCGCTGTCGGACCTGCTCGGCCACCGAAGTTCGACGCTGATCGAGACCGGCCCGGGAACGGGACTGTCGGTTCAAGCCCGCACTCATCCCGCCGTTCTCGAAGGCCGAAGCACGATCGTCCCGATGATCCAAGTGACAAGTCAGCCGGCTGGGTAGAGGCGGAAATCTAGGTAGTTCCGGCGCCGGGCGATGCGGCGCCGTCGCCGGCACACTCCCGCTGGCATTGCAATACCGAGCTATTCCCGTACACGTGCTGCCGGTCGGCCACCTTTCTCGTTGACGGGCCGATGCCGGCCACCCGTTCGATCAAGCCGACGCGCTCGGCGCTGGCAAGGTTCGCCACGTCGGCGACTTCGGGTCCGGGTGGGAGCACAAGCTCATCACCGACGTCGTCATCATGGCCGTAGAGGTCGGTCCCGGGGAGACGCTCGACCTCGCCGATGCGGCCGGTGGCCTGCGGTCATCGCGGGCCCCGACTTCGCCGGTCTTCATCGGCCTCACTCGGCAGCGCACCGCGCGGGACGGGTTCCGCACATGATCAACCAGCGTTGGGGAGACTCGAACCCTATGTCCCCCGAAAGCCACTGGTGCAACATTTGACGTACAACGTTCATAAACATCTCGAATCACTTCGATTGCATTTTTCCGGCCGGAATGTAATTCGCCCAACAGAGCAATAACACCGTGGTTCGCATCACGACTTCGGATATCTGGACAGACTGATAGTCAGATTGTGTTCCAGCCCTTCGATTTCCGCCGTTCAGCGTGTCCGAAAGGGTCGTTGGATGTCGATCACAGGGCCAATAGTCACTCATCGGTGCGTGATGACAATTCACCTACCTGACCTGCGTCGATGTACTGAAAAGCATCCCCAACTCACCGCCTGAAGCACTCGAAATTCGGAAGCTGTCTCACGACCTGGATCGAAAATTCGACTACACACGGACGAATCAGTCGGCTTACACTGAGGACGGTCGGGCTGGAGGTAAATGATGACTGTTGCGCGACCACAGCTCGATCCCGATCAGGGATCGAGCGGAAATGCCGAGCCGGACGAGTCGGCGACGCAGCCGGTACCACTGTCTGCGGGGCAATGGGGGCTATGGCTAGCCCAACAATTGAGTCCGGATGTGCCGATATCCGAGGCGCAATATATCGAGTTACATGGGGAGCTGGACCTCGATGTGCTGCGTGCGGCGACGATTCGAGCAGGCCATGAGTTCCAATCGGGATACCTACGGCTGGTATCGGTCGACGGCGAACCGCATCAGTTGTTCGATCCGTCGCTGGAGTCGGCGGGGCCGGTGATCGATCTACGTGGTGAACCGGATCCGGTGGCGGCGGGTCTGCAGTGGATGCGCCGGGAGTACACCACGCCGTTGGATATGGCCCGGGATCGGTTGGTCGGCTCGGCGATTGTGCAGGTCGGGGACCGACATTTCCTGTTGTACAGCAGGATTCACCATGTCGCGTTGGATGGCTACGCCGCCATGACGATCGTGAACCGGATCGCTGCGTTGTACACCGCGGCGGTGGAGCAGCGCACGCCGGAGCCGAACCTGGCTGCGGACCTACGCACGCTGTATGAGGCCGACCGCAGCTATCGAGAGTCGAAGCGGTTCGCCAACGATCGGGCATATTGGGCGAACCGACTCGCCGAGGTCGGAGACGACTCCAGCCTGGTCACGGGACATGCACCCGCGCGAGCGGACAGCGTCGTCGCAGCCGCCGAATTGTCACCGGTGACGGTCGGGCGGATCGATCAGTCCGCGAAAGTTCTGGAGGTGAACCCGGCCGCGCTGGTGATCGCCGCATTCGGATGTTATCTGGCCCGGATGACCGGCCGGGACGACGTTTTGGTCAATATTCCGGTATCGGGCCGTACAACTGCCGTGCTACGGCGGTCCGGGGGAGTGTTCGTGAACGTCGCACCGCTTCCGATCATGCTCGGCGCGGGGGAGGGTCCCGGGGATACGGTCGCGACACTGACGCGGCGGGTGCAGTCGGATCTGGTGGGGGCGTTGCGGCATCAGCGGTTCGGTCTTGCCGACATTCGTGAGGC
>NZ_JBEZDE010000087.1:0-7994 GCF_040648115.1 Nocardia sp. NPDC049190 | reverse complement strand
GAACCCCGAACGAAGTAGAGTCCGAGTGGTTCGAACAGAATAAGGCAGCGTAGAGAAACCAAGAATCCGCTGTCCGAAATTCGTCCGGCCCCTCAGTCCCCACGAATGGGAACCAACTGACGGGACCCCGTCGGTCGGTCCAGGACGCTGCCATCAGGCACCCACCCCCGCCGAGCTACACGTCACCGACCCTCACGCACCCAACCGTGAGTGCAGTTGCAGTATTAGAGGCAATGCCGTGCAGTTAGGGCCTGTCGATCAATAGCACGCAATTTGTCCGAATGTTGTTGGGCTGGTGTGGTGTTGAGTAACGGCTGCGGCGTCTGGGAGGGTGATCCCGGTCGGGGTGACGGTGTGTCCGGCCAGGTCGAGCAGGGGTCTGGTCTGCTTGATGGTGTTGTGGACGGTTTGCTGGGTGATGCCGAATAGTGCGCCGATGGCGCGTTGGCGGGTGGCGAACCGCAGGTGCAGCAGGGTGATCGCGAGACGGTCGTCGAGCGTGAGCAGCGCCTTGCGGCCGGTGCCGGGCGCGGCGTGGCGGGTCCCGCCGCGTCGCTGGTGCGGCTGGGCTTCGCGCTGTGCGTGGCGGGTCACGGTCAGTTTCTCGATCAGCGCGTCCCATTCCGGCGCGGCCATTCCGGTGAGTTCGGGACAGCGCAGCCAGGCCGTGTCCGGGCGTGTAGGCGCGGCGGAGTCCTCGGCGGGGGCCGCGGGCCGGGCCGGTTCGGGTCCGATGGTGTAGTTCCAGTCACCGTGCCAGTCGTGGCGGGTGACCGGAACGACGGCCAGCTGGTCGTCGGCTATTTTCACGCCGGTCGGGTATTCGCCGGCGTCGAGTTCTGCATGCACGCGCAGTCCGGTACGGGTGCTGGTCGCCGCGATGGTGTTGACGACCACTTCGTGGCTGGTCAGCGGCCTGCCGCGCCAATTCATGGTGATGTGGGAAAACAACCGATGTTCAACCTTGTTCCACTTCGAAGTACCGGGCGGGAAGTGGCAGACCGTGACGTGCAGCCCGGTCTCGGCGGCGAATCCGGCCAGCTCGGTCTTCCAGGCTCGGGTCCGGTAGCTGTTGGAGCCGCCCGCGTCGGCGGTGATCAGCAACCGCCGACTGTCCGGGTAATCCGCCCGGCCGCGGCCGTTCCACCAGCGGCGCAATGACTCCACGGCGAACGCGGCGGTGTCGTGGTCGCATCCGACGTTGACCCATCCGCTGTTCGCGGCCACATCGTAGACCCCGTAGGGGATCGCCTTGCCCAGTTCGGCGTCGGGGAAGTCGTGGGTGTTCACTTGCTCCGGCGATCCCTTCGGTCGCCATTCGCGCCCGCTGTTGGCGTATACGCCCACGAGCTCCTTCTTCTTGGTGTCCACGCTGACCACCGGATCTCCCGCCGCCTGATGGTCTTCGACCTGCTCGTTGATGTAGCGGAACTGGTCGTCGCGGTCGGCGTGACGCGCACCCTCGATCGTCTTCGAGTTCGCCTGCAGGCTGAACCCCTCCTCGGCCAGCAGATCGGCGACCACGTCCGGCGATGCCCGATGCCCCCTCACCGCCAGTTCCGCCGCCAGCGTCCGCAGCGACTTCGTCGTCCACCGCAGCGGCGACATCGGGTCGCCCCGCTCGTCCGGTTCCACCAGCGACAACAGAGCCGACCGCAACCCCGGATCAACCTCGACCAGCCGCTTTCGTCCCCCGCCCTCCCGACGAACTCGACCCAGCGGAGGCTCCTCGGACTCCAGCTCGGCCACCCCCTTGGATACCGTCGCCTCCCGCACCCCCGCAGCCCGCGCCGTTCTCCCGGCCCCCGCCCCGGCCCAGCATCCGCACCTCCGCCGCCAACACCAGCCGACGCTGCCGCTCATCCAGGTGCGGCAGCAACTCCGCGAACTTCACCGCCAAATCGTCCTCGGTCACCACGAAATCGCCCATACCGCACCATCACTCGGAAACAGCCCAACATTACGTGTTGATTATCGACAGGCCCTATGTGAGCGGCATTGGTATTAGAGGAGGAATCCTGCTGGGAAGGGATCGTTCGGGTCGAGCACGAGTTGCGCCGTCGCCGTAATCCAAGCTCGGCCAGTGATCGTGGGGATGATCGCTGGGAATTCGCGAACTGTCGTAGTACCCGCCACCTGGCCGATGAACCGGGTGCCGATGATCGACTCATGTTCGAATCGGTCGCCGATATCGAGGCGTCCGGTGGCGTGGAGTAGGGCCATCCGGGCCGAGGTACCCGTACCGCACGGTGAACGGTCCACATATCCGGGCGCTGCGACGACCACATTCCGGGCCCGTCTGTCGGGCGTTGCGGGGGCTGTGAACTCGACGTGGCGCAGGTCGATGACCGTCGCATCGGTCGGGTGGCCGAACGAGCAGGCCTCGTTGACTGCTGCCATCAGCTCGACACCGAGGTCGGTTAGGCGGGCACGGTGCTTCGGATCCAGCGGTAGGCCGAACTGGCCGATGTCGACGATGGCGTAAAAGTTACCGCCGTAGGCGACATCGACCGTCACTCCACCCCACCCGGGAAGCTGGATCTGCAGATCGCGCGTGTGGACGTAGGAGGGCACGTTGGTGAGGGTGACATGTTTCGCGTGGGCTTTCTCCACTACCAGATCCGCGGTTACAAGCCCGGCAGGTGTGTCGAGCCGGACCATCGTGCGCGGCTCGACGGCAGCGACCATCCCGGTTTCGATCAACACAGTGGCAACGCCCATAATCCCGTGACCACACATCGGACGTGTGCTTGTGGTGTTGAAGAAGATCACCCCGAAATCGGCATCCGGTCGGGTCGCCGGCAATAACAGAGCGCCGAACATCGCATCGTGCCCGCGGGGTTCTCGTACCACCAGGCCACGCAGCTCACCGAGGTGCCGCAAGGCCCAAACTTGCTGTTCGGCGATCGTGGCACCGGGAACCGGCGGCGTACCACCGACAATGACGCGGGTCGGCATACCTTCGGTATGGGAATCCACCACCTGGATGAGTCGTCTGGCCCGCATCAGATCATCATTTCCGGTTGGCTCACTTTTCCTCTGTATCGGGAGAGCCGGAATGGTTCGATGTCGCGGTTGGTGTGTCCATTCAGCGCCAGGTCGCACGCGATTTCGCCGAGGACCGGGCCCAGGGTGAACCCGTGACCGGACAGACCGGTGATGACGGTGAGCCCGTCTGGTCCGACCTGGCCATCGATGACGGGCAGTCCGTCTGGGGTCAGGTCGATCAGGCCGCCCCAATACCGAACTGGAGCGACACCTTTCAGATCAGGGACGACTGCGGCCAGACGGTCGAGTGCGGAGTGGACGAGGGGCCGGTCGCACGGCGGCTCGGGTGACTCGTGCGGAACGAGATCGGTGCTGAGCACACTGCGGTGGCGCAGCTGTCGCATGATACCTGCGATGTCGACAGCGACCTTCACATTATTCCGGAACGACATGGCCCGGGGCAGCCAGTAACGTACTCCGCTGAGATCGGCCAATGTCACGCTGTGGGTGACTTTGGCGTTGAGTCCGGCACTGACGACAACTCGTCCGTTGGGGCGTTGGCGTGCGCCGAACCCGAAGGCGCGGATCGTCTGCTGGAACAACGGCTCGACCGGGCGGGTCTCGAGTTCGGACATGATCACCGCCATTATAGGGATACGCAGCCCCACAGTCCGGGCCAGGTGTGGGGTCCACACACCCGCAGCAGCGACGACCGCACCGGCGTGTACCCGGCCGACAGTGGTGTCGACCGCTACGATCCGTCCGCGGTTTTCCACGAGGCGGGTGGCCTTGACACCGAAACCGATATGCGCTCCGCTCTTTTCGGCACGCCGGATATAGAGTTCGGTGCCCTTCTCGGGTTGGCACTGGGCGTCGACGGGGCTCCACATAGCGCCGAGGAACGGGCCGGTGGCGCAGGGCATGATCTCGCGGACCTGGTCGGCGTCGAGCAGTTGCACCTCGGCCAGGCCGGCCGTGTGCGCTTGGCTGACCAGGTGCTGCAGGATGGGGAGTTCGTCCTCGCTGGTGCAGAAGTACAGGTTCCCGCCTCGGACGAATTCGAAGTCGGCTTCGGCAACGGCCTCGGCCCACAACCGAAGAGCTTCCTGCGCCAACGGAAATTCCGATCCGTGGCGGCCTTGTACCCGCAATGATCCTTGAGCGCGGCCGGACCCTTCCCGCGCTGGGCCAGTTTCTTTTTCGATGAGTACGACGGATGCGTTGCGCGCCGCCGCTGCGGCCGCGGTTGCGGCGCCGGTGATTCCGCCGCCGATGACGACAACGTCGGCGGTGTCGGGCAGGTTCATGAACAGGGTTCCTTCTGATGGTGGTGGTTGGCTGGTCGGTGGTGACTTGTCAGCTATGGCTACGGATGTCGAGGTGGCGCAGCTCGTCCTCGTCTACCGTGACGCCGAGGCCGAGGCCGGTGGGCACAGCTAGGTGTAGGTGGCCGTCGATGATCTCGAGGGGTTCGGCCGTGATCTGCCGGCGATACTTCAGCGGTCCCATGAGGTTGGAGGGGTGGCTCAACCGCGGCAGGACAGCGGCGAGATGCAACCCCATCGCGGTGGCGATACCCATCTCGATGACGCTGCCCGACCAGCTGCCACTGGAACGGTGTCGCCGCGACCGTCAGGGGCTGTTCCAGCATGCTCAGACCGATTTCGCCGACCCGTGGAAGGGCGCGGCGGAGGTCGCTGGGCGACCATCCGCCGTTGATATCGAAGAACAGTCCGACGTCCGAGCCGACCGCGGCGCGGACGGCCTGCAGCCGATCGAGGTCCGCGGCCAGTTCGCCGCGGCCGGCGCACAGCTCGAGCCAGCGATAAGTCGAGACCTGTTCGAGCGCCGTATCGACGATCCTGGCAGAGTCGAAATCCCAACCGACCGGTCCGTGCACCTCTACCTGGTCGCGGACCAAACCGCCGAGCAACATGTGCATCGGAACCTGCAGGGTGCATCCGACCACGTCCAGCAGTGCGGTGTCGATCGCCTCGACGGTGAACGGCGCGAATTTCAGGATTCTGGACAGACCGTCGAGTAACAGCGTGCGCTGTTCGAGGTTGCGCCCGATGAGCACCGGCGCGACCCGCTGTTCGATCAGTTCGACGATCGACCGCTGGGTTTCGGACGTGAACGCTGGAACCGGGCATGCCTCGCCGTAGCCGGTCACGCCGTCGTCGGTCCGGATGATCACAACGACGTTGAGTGAGACCGTGCGATCGGTAGTGCCGAACCGGAAGATCGACGTGAACACCGTCGCGACCGGAATCGCTTCGACGGACTGAATTTTCACTGTAATCCCAACCCTTCCGTGTCAGGACCCAACCGGCGCGAGGCGGCCGGTGAACGTGCCGACACCGTCACTTCCCGCATGTGTCCCAGGGGCTTCCAGGCAACAGCCGACGAGATACGCCTGCAGCGGGTTCCAGGAAGATGGCCGGTGCCTGATCCATGCCGCCGAGCAACTCGTCCGTAGTCAGGACCGACGCCGGGGCAGCGTCCTTGACCATGGTGATCAGAACTCCGACGATGACTGATTGGAGCCATCCGGCGGAGCGCTTGCGGGCCGATGACCAGCTCCATCTGCCTGGCGGAAAACAACCCCAGCGCTGCCGCCGCCTCCCACCGCCTGCTCTCCATCGCATGCAGGTCGATTACTCGTCGTATTTCACCCCCGGCCTGAAAGGTAACGACGGTGCAGAATGGCGGCCAAGGCGCTGAGTTCTCCGATGCGCTCTGAGCCATCCCGATCACTTCTCTTCGTCTGCTGTAGCTACGACGGAATGGGTGGGTAACCCAAAGCATCAAACGCACTGGATAAAACGGACCAGATGCTATCTAATGCCACAGTTCATGCGAACCATCTCGGTCTTCACAGTGGGATAGGATGACAGATAAGACTACCAATAGATCCACGGGAGGGCGGCGATCGACACGTCAGCTGCGGAAGCGACCTTTCTGGTGCCCCACGCGCAACGGCGCTACGAAGCCGCGATGACCCGGGTGCTGGAGTTGGTCGAAACGCGAGGTATTCGTCCCGGCCAAGCGCTCCCTACTGAGCGTGACCTGGCCGAACTGTTCGGGGTGAGCCGCAACGTCTTGCGGCAAGCGTTCGGTGTCCTGGAAGAACGCGGCGTCATCCAGACCGTGCGCGGGTCGGGCCGATATCTGCGGGAGATTCGCGACGTCACCCCGGACGGTACCTGCGGGCTTCGCACCTCCGTCGAGATCGCCTCGATTGCCGACATTCTCGAAGCTCGCACGCTTCTCGAGGTTCAGGTTGCCGCGCTGGCCTGCGAGCGACGCACCACAGAACAGGCGGACTCGATCATGGTCCTGGCCAATCGTTTGGCCTCGTGGGAGGACAACCTGAGCTTCCACTGTGCGATTGCCGCCGCTACACACAACTTCGCGCTCGAACGACTGGTACGTCAGCAGGCCGAACTCGCCGGCGAACTACACCAACGCGAACACTACCGTGACCCCGACGAACTCGAGCGTATGCGCAACGAACACCTGGACCTGGCCACTGCCATCGTCGCCCGCGACACCAGCGCTGCCCAGAACATCACACGAGAGCACCTCACGCGCACCCGCAACCTCATCCTCGATCGCAGCAGATAAGAACGCATCACAACTGACTCGTCGGGTGCTGCCGCCACTGTTGGCGACCCTGGATTTCCATTACAGCATCATCGCGTACCAGCAGGTGACGTAGACGCTGAAACTACCGCAACGCAGCGCGGACGGGTGGATGGCGCTTCCCACGCACTCGCCACCCGACTTCGCCACCAGAGCCAAAGGGGTCGCCGAGATGCGAGAAACTTTCGACATCGTCTCGAACGGGGGTTTCGCGCAGTTGGCGCAGCCGCAGCGCGTCGGCGAGGTCGGCGTGCTCATGGAGGTGTTCGTAGTCGGCCATGCTGACGGTGTTCTGGACGACCGCGCTCACCCTGATGTCAAACGGGGCGATCGGCTGTGATGGTCTGTGTCGTTCTACGCCGAGCGGGTTGCTGTCGGGTAGCTGTTGGTTGTGGTGGGTGTGGGATTATGGCGTCTGCTCGTCGAGTTCATCCCGGTTCACATCGATCGAAGGGAAACTCAGAATGGCACCGAAATCCACTGGTACGGCCACTTGCGACAGTGTCCAGGACATCCAGAGTCTGGAGAGGTTGCGGCTGGGTTTGGAGGAGATGCGGCAGGAGCCGCGGTGCGCTCCACTCGGTCGGGATGCCTGTCACCCGAGATGGGCGGTGGTAGCGTCGGCGGCGCCGCGACTTTTCTGTCGAGGAACGCTTCACGAACACTTCGGCCCCGGCCTGCACCAGGGCCGAAGTACCGCCTGCCGGCATCTCCCTCTCACCAGGGAGGCGATCACCGCGCGATCGCTTCCGGTGGTCGGCGGGGTGTCACTACACCGAGATCGCCACCGACACAGGACAATTGCGGTCGATCACTCGATTCTCACCGCCCCTACCCTCAGTTTTCACCCTGACTTGCGGCTGTGACACGATCCTTACCGGCACCCCTTCCGGGGAGGACGGAATGGTGGTGGTTACCGCAGCATGACGTCGCAGGTGGACGCGAAGATTTCGCCCGTCTTGCCGCCGTTTCCACCGTCCGGAGTGGCCGGGCCGCCGTGGCCGCCCCAGATCTGCACGATCGCAGCCCGTCCGGTCCGACGCGGGAAGGACGCGAACTCCCACCGGCTGGAGTCCTGTTGCCGGTGCGAGCCCTGGATCTCGACCAGGAAGGGGATCGGCTCCAGGTCCTGCCAGCTCAAGCCCTGGCGGGGATCCCAGTCTGAATCGCCACGGGTTTGGGACCGGCTTCGGGTTTAGACCAGGGCCGGTCGGCGTGCTGGGTTTTGAGCGTAGTAGGCGGCTTCGTACTCGGTGGGTGTGAGGTATTGAGCGGTCCCCGATGACGAGACCACCCGGAAATAGAGCCGGGTGATTTCGTTCCGTGTTCAGTTGGTTCCGCAGGCCATCGGATGATGGGTG
>NZ_JBEZDE010000086.1:0-8106 GCF_040648115.1 Nocardia sp. NPDC049190 | reverse complement strand
CGCGCGGTCAAGGCGCGCGGTCATTTCCCGACCGAGGCCGCGGCCCTGAAATGCGTGTACCTGGCCATCATGAGCATGGACCCGACCGGCAAGGCCTGGAACTCCCGAAGCTGTCATGAAGTGCAAAGTAGGACGCGCCGGTAACTGACGATCTGCCTTACGGTTTCGGCTTGTGCGTCAAGAGTGGTCGCCCGAGGATGTGGTCGGGTCGTGGACGCTGGTCGGGAAGGACTGGCGGTTGGTGGGCAACAAGTCTGGTGCGACCCGTCTCGGGTTCGCGGTGTTGCTGAAGTTCTTCGAGATCGAGGCGCGGTTCCCGCGTGGGGCCGATGAGGTTCCGGTTCCGGCTGTCGCGTATCTGGCTGGGCAGGTGAAGGTCGACGCCGAGTTGTTCGCCGACTACCCGTGGTCGGGTCGTTCGGTGAAATATCACCGGGAGCAGATCCGCGTGTCCTTCGGCTTCCGTGAGTTCACTCTTGCGGATGAGGAAAAGTTGGCTGGTTGGCTGGCTAATGAGGTGTGTCCGGTCGAGTTGCGGGACGAACAGCTTCGGCAGGCGTTGCTGATTCAGTGCCGTACAGAGCTGATCGAGCCGCCGACCCGGATCGAGCGAATCATCGGTTCGGCGAGAGCGACATTCGAGAAACGGTTCTGCGACCGCACGGTGTCGCGGCTGACGCCGGCGTCGGTGGAAGCGTTGAACGGGCTGATCGCGGAGAATGCTGGCCGGTTGGCGAGTGGCCGGAATCTGTTGGCCGAGTTGAAGTCCGATCCCGGCAAGGTGAGCTTGGAGACGCTGCTGCGGGAGATCGAGAAGCTGACGGCCGTGCGGTCGTTGAAGCTGCCGCCGGATCTGTTCGTCGACGCCAGCGAGAAGCTCGTCGACGCATGGCGGGCACGTGCGGCCCGGACATATCCCTCCGACCTGCGGGAGGCCCCGGAGCCGGTCCGGTTGACCCTGTTGGCGGCGCTGTGCTGGATGCGGTCCTCGGAGATCACCGACGCCCTGGTGGAGTTGCTGATCAGCCTGGTCCACACGATCAACGCCCGTGCCGACCGGCGGGTGGAACGAGAATTGACCGCCGATCTTCGTCGGGTCCGCGGCAAGGAGGGCCTCCTGTTCAAGCTGGCCGAAGCGGCCGTCGACCACCCCGACGGCATCGTTCGAGAGGCGTTATTCCCTGTCGTCGGCGAGAAGACGCTGCGGGAGCTGGTCAAGGAGGCTAAAGCCAACGAGCAGGTCTTCCAGGAGCGGGTCCGAACTGTGCTTCGCGGCTCGTACTCCAATCACTACCGGCGGATGCTGCCGCCACTGCTGGCAGCGTTGGATTTCCGCTGCAACAACACCGCCTATCGGCCGGTGATGGTCGCATTGGAGCTGTTGCAGCGTTACGCGACCATCGACGGCAAAGTCCGGTTCTACGACAAGCACGCGCTTGCGCCGCTCGACGGCGTGGTGCCCAAGGCATGGCGTGAGGCGGTGGTCGATGAGGAGAAAGGCAAGGTCGAACGCATCCCCTATGAGCTGTGTGTACTCGTCGCGCTGCGGGATGCGCTGCGCCGACGTGAGATCTATGTCGAGGGCGCGAACCGGTGGCGCAACCCGGAGGATGATCTGCCCGGCGACTTCGACCAAGCCCGCGAGGTCCACTATGCGGCGATTCGTCAGCCGTTGGATTCGAGCGCCTTCATCGCCGATCTGCGCGAGCGCATGACCGCTGCCCTGGATGGCTTGGACAAAGGGCTCGCCACCGGTACGACGGGCGGGGTGCGGATCAGCAAACGCAAGGGTGACCCGTGGATCGCGGTCCCGAAGCTGGAGAAGCTGCCCGAGCCGGAGAACCTGGTGAAGGTCAAGGAGGAGGTGTCGCGGCGGTGGGGCACTATCGACCTGCTCGACATGCTCAAGGAAGCCGACTTGCTCACCGATTTCACCCCGGAGTTCACGTCGGTGGCCTCGCGTGAGTCGATGGATCGCGACACCCTGCGCCGCAGGTTGCTGCTGGTGCTGTTCGCGTTGGGAACGAACATGGGCATCAAGGCCATCGTGAACACCGGCGAGCACGAGGAAACCGAGCCGATGCTGCGGCACGTGCGGCGCCACTTCGTCACCCGCGACAACCTGCGCCGCGCGATAGCGAAGCTGGTCAACGCGACTTTCGCCGACCGCGACCCGGACTGGTGGGGCACCGGCACCGCGTGCGCCAGCGACTCGAAAAAGTTCGGCTCCTGGGAGTCGAACTTCATGACCGAGTACCACCAGCGCTACGGCGGACCCGGCGTGATGATCTACTGGCACGTCGAACGCCACCGCGCCTGCATCTACTCCCAGCTCAAGTCGTGTTCATCGTCAGAAGTCGCTGCGATGATCGAAGGTCTGCTGCGTCATTGCACCGACGCCGAGATCGCCTCCAACTACGTCGACACTCACGGGGCGAGCATCGTCGGATTCGCGTTCACCGAACTGCTCGGGTTCCGGTTGCTGCCCAGGCTGAAGAACATCGGCAGCATCCGCCTGTACCGGCCCGACGACAAATCGGTGTACGGGCATCTCGGTTCGGTGTTGACCAGACCGATCAAGTGGGAGCTGATCACCCAGCAATACGACCAAATGGTCAAGTACGCCACCGCGTTACGGCTGGGCACCGCCGAGTCGGAGTCGATCCTGCGTCGATTCACCCGCGGGGGTCCAAAACATCCGACTTATCAGGCGTTGGAAGAGCTCGGCCGGGCTGTGCGCACGATCTTCGCCTGCCAATATCTCGCGTCGGAGGAGTTGCGCCGCGAGATCAACAGCGGGTTGCAGGTCGTGGAGAACTGGAACTCCGGCAACGGACTCATCTTCTACGGCAAAGACGCCGCTCTGGCCGGCCCCGACCGCGAACACGCTGAGGTGTCGATGCTGGCCCTACACCTACTGCAATCCTCGCTGGTCTACATCCAGACCCTGCTGCTACAAACCGTCCTCGAAGACCCGGCGTTCCGGGAATTGATGGGCGAGGACGAGCGTCGAGGCTTGTCGGCGTTGTTCTGGAGCAACATCAACCCCTACGGACGGTTCATGCTCGACATGAACCGTCGTCTGGATCTGGCCAGAGCGGCGTAGCGGCCTCGATGCGCTCAGCGGGCGGAACGCATGTACTCGTCGATGGTACGGAAAATAGTGTCTGGCCCACCCTCCCACGCCGGCTTCGGGTCCGGCTGCCCTGGAGCGGGCTGGTACACCCACCACAGATTGCCCCACGGGTCCTCGATGCGAGCAAGCGTCACTGATCCGTAGAACGGTGTCGCAGGGGTCACGATCACCGATCCTCGATCGACAGCGCGCCGCAGCATCGCCTCGATGTCGGAGGTCCAGATCTGAAACAGGCCGGAGTGCGTCCGCCAGCCTTCTTGCGCGTCGGCAATCATCAAGAGGGAATCACCGATGCGCAGTTCGGCGTGAATCAGTTTGCCCGTCGGCGTCGGTGTTCGTGCTTCCGCGACTTCACTGGCGTCGAAGACCTCCTCGGCGAACGCTATGAAGCCGGCCGCGCCTTCTACGACGACGAACGGATTGAGCGTGTTGCCGCGCCCCGTGATTAAGCCGGCGTCGAGCGTGATCTGATCCTTTGCCATGCCGACACCCTGGCATGTACCACCGACACTCCGGGCGGGCGCACTTGTTCCACCAGATGTAGGCCGACCACGTTTGTCGAGTGTCGACAAACGAACGTCTACCGACACTCGACAGCCCTACTCAAACGCCCAGATGACGACTGTCGGAAGCCCGTGCCGGATTTCAACGTCGGCAAACGCTTCGAATCGGATATTTTCGACATATGCTCATCGGCTACGGGCGGGTGTCGACCGCCGACCAGAACCCCAACCACCAAATCGACGCACTCGTGCGGGCTGGCGTCGCCGCCGAGGACATCCACATCGACAAGGCCAGCGGCGCGAAAGCCTCACGGCCGAAGCTGGACCTGGTACTCAAGATCGCCCGCAAGGGCGACACCATCGTCATCACCCGACTCGACCGGCTCGGCCGCTCCGTGCTGAACCTGATCCAACTCGGAGCGAAGCTCCAAGAACGCGGCATCGGGTTGAAGGTCACCGAACAGGGCATCGACACCGCCACTACCGAAGGCCGCGCCATGTTCGGGATGCTGTCCGTACTCGCCGAACTCCAACGAGAACTGATCGTCGCCAACACCAAAGACGGATTGGCCGCCGCCCGCGCCCGCGGACACAAGGGCGGCCGTCGCGCCAAACTCACCGCCCACCAGGTCGAGCAAGCACAACGGCTCTACATCGAGGGCAAGCACACCGGACAGCAGATCGCCGACATCCTCGGCGTCAAACGCGGAACCCTCTACGGACACCTCGACAAGGACTCAGTCGGCGGTCGCCCCCGCGCTGCCAAACCCACTGCCTCAACAACCTGAGCTACTTTGCGGCGGAGGCCAGCGTCGGGAGTCCTGCCCTACTTTGCACTTCATGACAGCTTCGGGAGTTCCAGGCCATGACGCGGCGCGTTCGGGCCATCTGAGCAAACCTTTCCGTTGTGACGCTGTCGGTCGGAGAAAGGTTCGAGGTTATGCAGGGGCAGTTACGGTACGGGGGGCAGATCGGCCCGGGCAAGTTCGAAGCCGCAGTCGTCGCGGCGCGCATCATCCCGCTGTCGGAGCTCGTGCAGATCCCGGGATTCACCGATCTCACCCCGGAGCAGATGTGGCATGTCACCCACACGCCAGCAATCATGCAGTGGGTGTCACGGCCGGTGTACTGGATGCAACGCGGCCGCAGTGCCGCCCTGTTGACAGGGATCGACCCGGACTACCAGGCCGAGCAGGTGCAGTTGGAGAACCGGGTGCGATCGGAGCTGCACCGCGCGGTTTCATCGGCCGCCGCGGGCGACTCGCGGTTGCTCGACCAGCTCGAATTCGGTGCTCCATCGATGGTCTCGGGCGCGCACAAACTCGAGGAACTGTTGGGTGGCGATCGAGGCGACGGCCCGATCGTGTTCATGTTCGATGTGCCGGACGCCCATGCGACAGCACCGTTCCATGAGATCGACATGGCAGGCGATCGTGAGGAGCGGGTGCGGTTGGCGCTGCGACGCTGGAATTCCGACTTCCTGGATCTGGTGCCGGATTTCGCCTCAGAACTGCATGCCAGACTGCGTGACGTGCACGTCTGCCGATGGCACTCGGAGGGTCAGGCTCTGCTGTACTTCGTCGAAGACGCCGACGGCGACACGGTGGTGTGGGTGGGATGGGATCCGCACACATTCACCGGACCGACGCCACCTTTCTGGGAGACGCTGCCACCGGCGGTGCACCGGTTTCTCACGGATGTGCACCCTGGGTTCACCATGCTCGACGGCGAATCCTACGGCCTTGCCCAGCCGTCGTATATGTCGACTTTCGCAACATGGGCGGGCTGGCTGGGTGCCATCCCCGACTGGAACCGCGAGGATGTCATCGACTCGACATCGATGCTGTGGTTGACAGGCAACGGCTTCGACACCGCCTTGTGTTCGTCGCCCGAACTGGCTGTCGGTGAAGTAGTGGTCCTCTTCGAGAATCAGTTCGATGTCCGCGATCTGGGCAAGGAATTGGACACTTTGATGCGCTCGGCGCTACGCCTGTAGCCTCCGCGTGTTGCCTGAGTTTGCTGGCAAGGCCGGAACAGTGTTGCTGTGTAGCTGTTCCGTAGGCCGATCGCTCAACGGAACAGCACGGCCGCAGGATTCCGACCCTGGCCACGGTGTTCCGTAAAGGTGTTCCGCGAACTGTTCCGGTGAACCCCCGTCATATGGAACGATCGCACGGTGATCGAGCCCTTCCGTGTGGGATATGTGCGTTGCTCCACCGACGAGCAAGACGTCGAGATCCAAACCGAGCAACTGCTCGCCCTCGCAGTGCCACGCGAGCGGATCTTCATCGACAAGGGATTCTCCGGCACCACCCGAAAGAACCGCACCGGGCTGGACAACGCGCTCACCGCGGTCACCTCCGCCGCCGCAGCGGTCACGGACCGGCAGGTCGTGCTCACCACGACGAAGTTCGACCGGTTCGCGCGTAACATGGCCGAGGCCGGCGAGATCCTCACCAGCCTGCGCGAGCGCGACGTGTTGTTCGGGCTCGGCAGCTCGATCTACGACTGGGCTGACCCGTTCGGCAAGCTCTTCCTGCAAACCCTCGCCATGGTCGCCGAATTCGAGGCCAACCTCAACCACTTACGCACCCGCGAAGGTATGGCCAAGGCCCGCGCGAAAGGCCGCCTCAAGGGTAAACAGCCGAAACTGCCTTTGGCAGCACGGAAAACGATCCACCGCCGCTACCACGACCCCGACGACAACGCGAGCCTGGCCGACCTCGCCCAGGAATACAGCGTCGGCCGCTCCACCATCCACCGCATCATCAGCGGCCCCACGCCACGGGCATAGCAGCCACGGCACCCCACCTACCCGGCACCCCGAATCCCGCCATCGCCGCTGGTCAAGGCAACTTCGTTGTTTTTCGCGCGATTACTACCGGGACCCCGAATACCACGGTCCCGACCGGATTCCGTCAACACGCTGGCGCGACCTTGCAGACCTGTTGCTGATCATCGGCAACTTCGAGTTCGATGCGGCATCTACCTGCGCCGCGCTCGACAAACAACGCGAATGCCGCGCCGCACTCGAATTGCCTTCCGCCGTGCACGTACCCGGCCCGCGGTGGGAATCCGAGTACCCTGGGCTCGCCGCGACCACCATCCTCTCCGCGGCCCTCCACCGTCTGGACGAAGCCCTGCTGGTCCTCGGCCGTTGCGTGAACCCGTTGCTCTGCGGCGAAGTCACCGCCGGCCGCTGGAACCCCGAGTCGAACAGTTGGGACACCGTACCCGTCCGTGTGGGGTAGACCGCAGCCACGCTGGAGAGACACTCGCGAACTGGCACGACTACCGAGGCGTGAGAATCGGCTACGGGCGTGTATCGACCACCGACCAGAACCCCAACGGGCAACGCGATCTGCTGATACCGCTACATTATCGGTCTCAGATCGAACAAGTCCACCGGATCGATGTCCCTGCCCCTTCAGGCTAATTCAGCCCATCTGAGGAGCAGTGTCTGCAATTCGTCTCGCGAAATGCCAGGCTCAGTTTCGGAAAGTCGAGACAATCGCGACAATGACTGGTGGTACCAGTTGACCCGTTCCTCGAGGCGGCTTGGGTCCTCGGCAACGCTACGCGGCGTTGGCTCAACGTACATCACCATTTTTCTCCACTCTCTCATAGCGCCGTACATGCGAAGGACTGCTTCGGTATCAACGGCAGGATTCGCAGGCGACACCCGCTCGATCCACATCTCAGTGGCCCGAGCGCGAGTCGCCTCGTCCGGCAAGCTCAAACGCTCGAGTGAGAACGCTGCGTTAAATAGCGGATCACTGGGTCCGGCAAGCTCCCAATCAAGGATCCACAATTTCCCATGGTCATCGAGCCGAAGGTTGGGCGGCCAAAGGTCGTTGTGGGCAAAGACAACCGGTTCGCCCGCACGACTGAGGTCCGGCCGAATATACTCCAACAATGGCCCGATCCCGAGTTGGCGGAGCCTCGACAGCTGATCCTGTGGCAGGTTGTGATACGCGTCGTCGGCATGCTGGATCATCTGCTGCTGCCACCCTGGAATATCGAGTTCCATTCCTGCCGGTACGGAATGCGAGGACATCAACTGTACCTGATCTAAAAGATCAGGTAACCAATTCATCACCTCGGGATCATTGAAATCCGGCGTTCTACCGGGAATATACTCCATGATTGTGAAATCCGTGCCGGTAGCCGGGTCTACCCCTGCGTAGAGGATCTTAGGTGTTCTCACGCCGCACTCACGTGCGTCTTCTATGGCCGTATTCTCGGGCATCCATTTCTTCAAGAAAATCACGAGCGGTTGTTCTTTCTTTGATCTGACCACAGCTGGGCCCGCGCTCGTATCAACCAGATGCACCCTGTTTCCGGTCCCAGCGAAATTCGGTTCCCGATCTCGGACCTGCTCATACAATTCCTGGGCCTCTTCCGAAAATATTTCGAATCGGTTCGGGTCCGGCCCGTAGACTGGTCTCTGCGCACCTGCGCCGGATT
>NZ_JBEZDE010000085.1:0-8474 GCF_040648115.1 Nocardia sp. NPDC049190 | reverse complement strand
TGGCTCACCCCGACCGAATTCGAGAAGACCAATCGACACCTACAATCGGTGTCCTGACTCTCGCAACCCGGCGGACATCAAGCCGAGACAGCCCACCTTGTTCGCGCAGTTCGTGGACGATGTTGAGGCACTCGCGTAGGTTGCGGCCGTACCGGTCGAGGTTGGTGGCCACGATCCGATCACTCTCACGCAGCATCCGCTGCAGACGCACCCATCCAGGTCGGTCCATGGTGGCGCTGGTCTTGTGGTCGGTGTAGATCCGGTCGTCCGAAATGCCGTACTCGCGCAGGGCGACGAGCTGCCGCTCGAGATCTTGGTGGGTGGTCGACACCCGGGCGTATCCGAACTCCATCAGCACGCCAGCGCTCGTTGGAACAGGAGCTCTTCCTTGTGGCGGGTGGACGTCCATCGGCGGGCAGTGCTGATAGGTCCGTGGCGTCCGTCCCTGCACAAGCACGATGCTCTGAGCGCTACGGGCATGCACGACCCAGATATCGGCGAGGTCGAATTCAGCGAGTGTCCACCGGGTCGGACCGTGGGATCCGGAGGTGATCCAGAGTCCGGCACCATATCCGGCGAGAGAGTCGAGCGCGTGCAGTGCCGTCTCGGGCCGGGTAGCCGTCGAGATGAACCCGACGATCGACACCGCCGGCCGGGGTGGTTACTCGCCGAGATCGTCTGTCCAGGCTTCCCAGATGGCGAGGGTGGACCAATCGAGTTCTGGGCCCTGTTGTTTGGCGAGGCGTTCGGCCCAGACGGCCGGGTCGACGTCGATGACTGGATACACGACGCAGTCACTGACTTTGGTTTCGGGCAGCACGATCCCAGACCACCCAGCCGCCAGGATTGCGGCGTGCACGTGTTCGGGGATTGCGGAGGAGTGGGGCGCCATCTCGAACTTGTCTCATAATTATGCTCCGTAGCACGTTTTCGCGACGTAATTTCGAGATTAAATTTCGAGACTCTGCGACCTGGGATTCTGCAGGCGCGGCAACCTCTTCCCCAGGGGGTTTCTTGAAACCTTGACCCGGCTCGCACGCTGGGCTGAATCGTCACTTGACGCGTCGATGGCGATCACTGAAGGAATGCAGCCGAATCAGAGATTGTGACTATGGCGTCAAAAGATTCTGATACCAGTGTCTTCCGTGTGTTCCGCTGTTTTCCCGCATCTGGATGCGGACCTGGCCCGTGTCCGTGATGTTCTCGGGCCAGCCCGTGCAGTTTCGCGGCAGGCCCGAGACGAAAGGCCCGACTGCTACGCGGCGATGCCGGAGCCGACAACGACCGTGACCAGAGCGGTGCGCCGACGGCTTCGGCCGCCGACCGTCGCGTCAGCGGCGGCGGCGCGGTGTCGTTCATGTCAGCGTGACGGTCGAGCCGGTGGCGACCAGGGCATCGGCAAGCCGTTGCAATGCTTCGGGAACAACCCGGTAGTGAACCCAGGTGCCGCGCCGCTGCGAGGTCAACAAACCGGCCCCCCGTAGCACTTTGAGGTGGTGGGAGATGGTGGGCTGCGACAGGTCGAAGGCAGGAGTAAGTTCGCACACGCACACCTCCTGCCCGCCCGCGGCCGCGATCAACGACAGCAACCGCAGCCGGGCCGGGTCGGCGAGGGCTTTGAACGTGCCCGCCAGCGAGGTCGCGGTCTCGGCATCCAGCGGCGAGGACAAGGTGGTGTTGCAGCAGTCGGTGGAAGCGATCACCGGAAGTTCCTGTTTCGACATATGTCAATATTGACAGATATCTATGCATTGCGCCACACTTGATTCGACAGTCGTCAATACAACCGGGTCGGTGAGCCCAGATCTCCGATTTCTGGTATTTCGAGAGGATGTGATTTTCATGTCGGATCAGGTCAACGAGCTGCGCGAGACCGTGCGAACCCGTTATGCGGCCGCCGCGAACTCCGTCGCTGCGGGAGGAACCGCGGAGGATTGTTGCGGGGGCGAGTGTGTCGCGACCGGGGCGATCGATATCGACGAGAACTTCGGCGCGAGCCTGTACGGGTCCACCGACCGCGACCAACTGCCGATCCAGGCGGTCGCGGCGTCGCTGGGCTGTGGGAACCCGACCGCGGTCGCCGACCTGCGCGAAGGCGAGCGGGTGCTGGATCTCGGCTCCGGCGGCGGGATCGATGTGTTGCTGTCCGCGCGCCGTGTCGGGCGGACCGGTAAGGCGTTCGGGGTCGACATGACCGACGAAATGCTGGCTCTGGCCAACGAGAACGCGACCAAAGCTGGTGTCACCAATGTCGAGTTTCTGAAAGGCATGATCGAGGCGATCCCACTGCCCGACGACAGCATCGACGTGGTGATCTCCAACTGTGTGATCAACCTGTCGACTGAAAAGCCCGCGGTATTCACTGAGATGGCGCGAGTACTGGTGGCGGGTGGGCACATCGGGATCGTCGACGTTGTGGCCGATGATGCCCTGTCCCGCGCGCAGCGTGGCGAGCGTGGTGACTACGTCGGCTGCATCGCGGGAGCGTTGTCGTTCGTCGAGTATCGAAACCATTTGGAAGCGGCAGGTTTCACTGATATCGAGATCACGGCCACGCATGCTGTGGCCGATGGCATGCATTCGGCGATCATCAAGGCTGTCAAATCTGTCGAGGCTGCGGCGGTGTCCACGTGTTGCGGGAGCGGATGCTGCTCCTGAACAGAGCACGGTCCTGGTCGGCTCGGACGACCGTTGTCGACCAGTGCCTCGCGGCGGGGAGATGGTCCGGCAGCTCGACGGGATCGACGTAGAACGCACCTTCACCACAAGGCATCCGGGAAAGACACCGCACGACCGCAGCTGGACGATCTGCTCGGCTATGTCCGCGACGGCGACACCGTGATCGTGCACTCCATGGACCGCCTCGCCCGCAACCTCGACGATCTGCGACACCTGGTACGCACCCTGACCGGCAAAGGTGTGCGGGTCGAGTTCGTGAAGGAGAACCTGACTTTCACCGGTGAGGATTCGCCGATGGAGAACCTGCTGCTGAGCGTGATGGGTGCCTTCGCCGAATTCGAACGCGCTCTGATCCTGGAACGCCAGCGCGAGGGCATCGCCGCGGCGAAGGCCCGCGGCGCCTATACCGGCCGCAAACCGGCGCTCACCGCCGAGCAGACCGACCAGCTGCGCGGCCGCACGGCCGCCGGTGAATCGAAAGCCGCGCTGGCCAAGGTGTTCGGTGTCAGTCGCGAAACCGTCTACAACTACCTGCGAATCGACCTGCGGATTGCCCGGTTTCTAGCGCGAGAATGAGGCTGGGTTCTTCCGAACATCTGGGCTGGCGCTCCAGGATCAGGGCGCGCTCGAACCCCGACCATGAACCACTGCGAATAGATAAGTCGACAGTTGAACACGCGAGGTCACCAGTCCGGAACCCTGTGTCAGGCCGCGCAGCCGTCCTCGGTCGCGGTTTGTACCGGGGTGGAGAAGGCACCCTCGTGAATGAGCGTGGTCGCGGCTTCGACATCGGGGGTCAGGTAGCGGTCGTCGGTGAGCGATTCGATGCTTTGGCGAACGATCGCGTGTACGGCCTCCGTATCAGCGCCGAGCTGGAGCCCGGGTAGCTTCGTCCGCATCAGATCGATCCCCTGCGCACCCATCATGATTTGGACGCCGAGGACGGTATCGAGCCGATCCAGGTTGTCCGCGAGGTCACGTATCGACGCCATCGCCATCGTGTTGAGGTCTTCCTGCCCGCCTTTGACCGGCCGGGAGAGCGTACCAGCCGGGTACGCCCTAACCTGCATCTCGGGGATGAGAGCGGCGGCGACCGTCTGCACCTGCACCATGCCCGAATTCAGACCGACAGGACCACCGGCGAGGTTCGCGGGAAGTCCGTGGCTCCATTCGGGACTGAGCAGCCGGCCCGACAGTTCCGCGGACAAGATGGCGAGATTCACCATCTGCGCGTTCATGGTGTCGATCTGTTCGCCGATCTGGGTAGCGGCCCAATTGCCGCCCATCACGAACTCGTATCCACCGCCGGGCTTGGCGAACACGAGGGGGTTCGATGTCGATGCGTTGGCCTCGCGTTCGACGATCTGCCGCGCCGCTGCGAGCGTCTGCCGGAGCGCGCCGAGCACATGTGGGGTCGAACGTATCGAGGTGGCGTCCTGGACACGGTCAGCAGCTTCCCCAGATCGGCGGCGGCCGTCGTCGGTCATCCACTGGGTGCCGCAGAACATCGCCCGTATCTGGCGAGCCGCGTCGATCTCTTCGGGAATGCGGCGCTCATCGTGGGTCCGCTCGTCGAATGCGTCTTGTTTGGCACGGGTCGCTTCGAGGAACAGATCGAAGGCCGCGACGAAGCTGTCGAGATGGCGGTCGGCGCGGTCGATGGCGGCCGCGAACCGAGCCGTAAGCACGCTGCTGCCGCTGATGAGTGGTAGCGCTTCACCGGATTCAAATACGAAGTGTTCGGGCAGACCGGCCGCGCGGAACGCCATAGCGGCCGCGACCTGCTTGCCGCGGAAGAACACCGGGTTGCCCTCACCGATCATGCTCAGTCCGGTCGCTGCCATCGGTTGCAGGTCGCCGGTGCCCAGTGAGCCGATCTCGAGCATGCGCGGAAGCACACCAGCGTCGACCATCGACAAAATTCGGTCGACCAACTCCGGGCGCACCCCCATCGCGCCACGGGCCATCGAGTTGGCACGCTGCACCAATGCGAGTCGCACCACACCGGTGGGTAATGCCGGGCCGACACCGGCGGCGTGTGAGCGCAGGACTCGGCGCTGGAAATCGAGCTGTTCATCCGGGGCGAGCGGATGGTCCTTGAGCGGGCCGAGCGCCTGGTTCCACCCGTACACTCGGTGGCCTGCAGCCACGGCTTCCAGCGCACCCTCGCGGGCGGACTGCATCCGCTGCCGAGCGAAGTCGGACAGGCGGACCGTTACCGAGTCATCGTGCAGGACACGCATCATCGTCGGCCAATCCAACCGCGTGCCGTCCAAAGTGATCGCGTCGAACTGCTCGGAAGGCTGAGACTCGGCGGACACAGCTCCCTGTGAGATGACCGCGAGCAGAACGACTACCGCGGCAATTTGTTTGACGTTGAACGGGTTCCGCAATGCGGCCTCACATTCCGGTACGGCGACGGCAGACCTGTGCCTGTCAACGAAGAGTATTCCTGCCAACGCTGCACGGGCCTGGCAGCGTCGGACATGTTCGGACTCGACAGCACGCCTACAACGGTCACCCTGTCCTGAACAAATCTCTTGCATGAGAACGTTCACTTCCGGAACCTCCGTGTTCACCTGCATCACGGGGTTCCGGTAGTAATCGCGGAGACTGTGGATCTAGTGGTGTTTTCGGCCTGGTTCGCTGGGCGAAGTTCGTCGGGAAGGTGCCGTGATGACGACACTGAATGCCGTGGCGAGGAAGGAGGCTGAGGTTTCGGCCGAGGAGCTGGCGGTGGCGGAGTTGGTCCGGATGGCCAACGAACGGGTTTGTCTCTGACCGGGCCCGACGGGCTGCTCGAACAGTTCACCATGGCGGTCCTCGAGACCGCGTTGGACGAGGAGATGACCGAGCATTTGGGGTTCGAGCTGAACCAGGCTCCTGCCGAGCGAGGCTCATCAAACGTGCGTAACGGGACCAGGTCGAAAACGGTGCCGACCGAGACGACCGGGCTGGTGCCGATCGAGGTGCCCCGCGACCGTGACGGCAGTTTCCAGCCTCAGATCGTCAAGAAACGCCATGAGCGCGGTGACGAACGATGCCCCGGCACTCGGGGCGACGGTATTCGCTGTGATGCTTGCGAGGACTATGCTGTCATGATGTGGATCGCAGGCGGCGGAATGCAGGTATGTTTGCAGCTAGTCCAGGTTTCGTGGGACGAGACAGCGAACTGGAGAGAATCGCTACCCTGCTGAATCGAGCTCGGTTGATAACCCTTACCGGTCCAGGTGGGATCGGTAAAACTCGGCTGGCCGCCGAAGCTGTCCGGTTGCTCGGGAAGCTCAAATCTGGCGGCGCAGATGTGTATTGGGCGAGATTAGCTCGGCTGCCGAAAAACTCTGACGTCGGTGCTCTGGAAGAAGAACTTGCTCACGCGGTGATCGACGTCGACTTCTCTGGTCGGTCTGTGCGGGACGCCCTTGTCGACAACCTGGCGCGGACCAAGTCCTCTTCGCGTACGGTGCTGGTTCTGGATAACTGCGAACATGTACTGAGCGCTGTCGCCAGCTTGAGTGCTGAGCTGCTCGACACGATCCCGAAGCTAACCATTTTGGCAACCAGCCGGGAACCCCTGGGGTGGGTCGACGAATATCGTGTCCCGGTCCCGCCGTTGTCTCGCCAGCATGGGTTGATTTTGTTCCGACAGAGATCCGAACTGACCGGTCGTCCCATCAGCGGTGTGGACGACATAAGTACCGCAGCGAAAATCTGTCGGCACGTGCACAATCATCCCCTTTACATTCAGTTGGCGGCCGCACGACTGACACATCAGACACCAGGGGTTATTCTGCGGGGCCTTACCGGCCACGCCGACGACACTCGCCTGCGTTGGTCCCACGGTGCTCGAGTTGGGGGCGATCCTCGACATCGAGGTGTGCACGACGTCATCGACTGGTCCTATGAATTGTGCACCGAAAAAGAGCGTCTACTTTTCGACCGTCTCTCCGTCTTCGCCGCAGGCTACGACACCAACCCAGACGACACCACACCGCACATCTTGGATGTTGGGGCGGACTTGGACGCCATCGAATCCATATGCTGCGACGAGGACGCAGACGGTACGGACAATTCAATCGACAACGAGCGCTGCGCCAGAGTAACGCTCGCTCGGCACGAGGTCGTGGACCTGCTCGAACGCCTTGCCGACCATTCGTTGGTGTCGGTGCACATGGGTACGACTTCCGTGCGGTACTCCCTACTGGAGAGTCTGCGAGTGTTCGCCCAGCAGCGGCTGTTACAACGCGGATCCGGCACGGTAGGTGAACCCGCTCGGCTCGCGGAGCGGCACATGTACTACTACCGCGACAAGACAATTTACGCGGCAGCCCACTGGTTCCGGCCCGAGCAACAAGACCTGTTCGAATGGGGTCGAGCGGCATGGTCGAATACAGTGACTGCTATCGAAAGCAGTCTCACGCTCCCAGGCCGGGCTGAGACCGGCCTGGAAATCTGTCTTGGGCTCGTCCTCCTGCAAGTTCCCTTCACCAGCGGTGCGGTACGAGAGGCGCGGCGCTGGCTCCAACGTTGCCTCGACGCAACCCGAGTCTTGCATCCACAACCGACCGAACTTCAGATTGGGGCGATGGCTGCCAGCGGGTGGCTCGCTCTCATGCAAGGCCTGCGCAAGGATGCCGAGAAGTTACTCGAAGATTGTATTACCGCATGTATCGCCGATCCAGATGTCAGGTCGAACTGGCAGCGTACCGCCGAATCCGATATCGGCCTACCGGCCGTGGTTGAATTCGCGTGGGGGACAGGGTTGTTTGCGCGACGTGACGCCGACTCTATCGGCGTTCTCGGGCGCGCCGAGGACAAGTTCGCCGCTTTGGGCGACCAAGGCTCGGCGGCGTTGAGTGGAATGTTCGCTGTCTTGGCCGCGAGTCTGTTGGGAACCGCAGAACAAGCCAACGAGATCGCTCGGCAATTCCAGGACCGGACAAACGCTTCCGGAACGCCTCGAGACAAGTCATGGTCCGCGCTCGCCCGCGCGGTTGCACTGACCAAACATGGAGACCCAACCGAAGCGCTGGCCCTTGAACGGGACTCCCTCGCATATCAGCTCGCCATCGGTGATCAGTGGGCTGGGGTGTGGTTGGTCGAGTTTCGTACGTGGTCGCTGGCGCGCATTCTCACCGACTCATCTCGAAGAATAGACCGTGTCAAATCCATTGCGCTCGCGACTGAGATCGCCCATCTGGTGGGTGGAACCGCGGCCCTGCGCACCAAGCTGGGCATTAAGATTGAGGAGATGGGCCCCTTTTTCGACGAGTCCAGCAGGGCACACGCCGTCGCCCGTGAAGTTCTCGGACCCGATGCCTTCGCCCAGGCAGAAGCCCGCGGCTCCCGTCTGCGTCTGGAACTTGGCGAGGTGCAACGCCTCGCCCTGGGCACGCTGAGCCCCGACGCGTTGCGCCGCGATCCCTCCGAACGAATCCTCTCATCGCACTGGCAGCAGTTGACTCCAGCCGAAGCTCAGGTCGCCATTCTTGCAGCTGCTGGATTGACCAACAGCGCTATCGCCACACGCCGCGGCACATCCTTCAGGACTACCGATGCTCAGATAACCGCAATTCTTCACAAACTAGCTATCAGCTCGCGGGGGGACATCATCGAATGCGTTCCCCGACACCTAGCAGACCAAATCCGAATCGAACGCGACAAAGAACCATCGAGCAGTTAGGGGCGTCTCGATCACGACTAAGACCGTGTCTTATGTGGTTGATTTCGCGAGTTTCTTGTAGCAGGTCAGTGTCGCGGCGAGGGTGAGGAACGCGAGGAAGTGGGTGGTCTTG
>NZ_JBEZDE010000084.1:0-8654 GCF_040648115.1 Nocardia sp. NPDC049190 | reverse complement strand
AACGTCCCCTCCGCTGATCAGCGGAGGGGACGTTGCTGCGTAGGGCGGGTGACGTTACAAGGCTTTCAGTTCCTCGGTGACCGCGCTGACGGACTTCTTGGCGTCACCGAAGAGCATTGAGGTGTGGTCGGCGTAGAACAGCGGGTTGTCGATACCGGCGAAGCCGGAGTTCATCGAGCGTTTGAGCACGATGACGCTCTTGGCCTGGTCGACGTTGAGCACGGGCATTCCGTAGATAGGGCTGCTGGCGTCTTCCCGGGCGGCCGGGTTGGTGACGTCGTTGGCGCCGATCACCAGGGCGACATCGGTACGGGAGAATTCGCCGTTGATGTCGTCCATTTCCTTGAGCGCGTCGTAGGAGACCTCCGCCTCGGCCAGCAGCACGTTCATGTGACCGGGCATCCGGCCCGCGACCGGATGGATGGCGTACTTGACCTCGACACCCTTGGCCTCGAGCAGCGTGGCCATTTCTTTGACCGCGTGCTGCGCCTGGGCGACGGCCATGCCGTAGCCGGGCACCACGATGACCTGGTTGGCATACGCCATCTGGATCGCGGCGTCCGCCGCCGTAGTGGCCTTGGCCTGCTTCTGCTCGCCACCACTCGCGCCAGGAACCGCTCCGCCGCCACCGAACCCGCCCGCCACGATCGCGGGAATGGACCGGTTCATCGCCTTGGCCATCAGGTTGGTCAGGATGGTGCCGGACGCGCCGACGATCATGCCCGCCACGATCATGGCGGTGTTGTTCAACGCCAGACCCGCGGCCGCGGCCGACAACCCGGTCAGCGCGTTGAGCAGCGAGATCACCACGGGCATGTCGGCGCCACCGATCGGAAGCACCACCATCAGGCCCAGCACACCGGCCAAGGCGAGCACCGCGATCATCCACAGCTGGGACACGCCGGCGCCGGTCGCGCCGATCCCGATCACCACGGCCGCGGCGATGGCGCCCAGCAGCAGCAGGAGGTTCAGCGGTTGCTGGAGCTTGCCGAGACCGATCGGGCGACCGGGCAGGATCTCCTGCAACTTGCCGAACGCGATCAGCGAACCCCAGAACGACACCGAGCCGATGATCGCGGCGAAGAGCGAACCGATCACGATGTGCACGGTCGGCTCTTCCTCGAAATGCGAAAAGCCCTGACTGTTGAGAAATTCCGACCACGCGATCAACGCGACGGTGCCACCGCCGACGCCGTTGAATGCGGCCACCAGCTGCGGCATCGCGGTCATCTTGGTGAACTTCGCCGGCGGAATACCCAGCGCGATACCGACCACCAGGCCCGCGATGATCAGGATCCAGTTGCTGGTGTGCCGGATCGACATCAACGTCGCGAGCACGGCGATCACCATGCCCGCGGCGGCGATCAGATTGCCGCGCACCGCGGTCTTCGGACCGGTCAGACCCATGAGGCCGTAGATGAACATGCCGAAGGCCACGATGTAGAGACCGTTGACCAGATAGGTCACATTGTCGAAGGTATGCATCAGGCGGCTTCCTCGGGTCGCTTCGCGGGCTGCGCTCCCGTGGCCTTCTCAGCAGTGTGCTTCTTGGTTTTGAACATGCCGAGCATGCGGTCGGTGACCACGAAACCACCGATGACGTTCAGGGTCCCGAACACCACGGCGACGAACAGGATGATCTGCGTCAGAATCGACGGGTTCTGCACGTTGCCGAGCGTCACCAGCGCGCCGAGCACCACAATGCCGTGAATGGCGTTGGTGCCCGACATCAGCGGGGTGTGCAAGGTGTTGGGCACCTTGGAGATCACGGCGAACCCGACGAATCCGGAGAGCACCAGGATCGCGATGTTCGCGAGCAGTTCGGTGTACATCAGGCTTCTCCCTCGGTGTCAGCCGGTTCACGTTCACGGGTCACACAGGAGTCGGCGAGCACTTGATCGCTGAAGTCGGGCGCGAGTTTGCCGTCGACCAGCATCAGTTCCAACAGTGCGGCGATGTTCTTCGAGTAGAGCTCGCTGGCGTGCTCGGGCATGGTGGCGGGCAGGTTCAGCGGCGACGCGATGGTCACCTCGTGGCGAACCACGGTCTCGCCCGGCTCGGTGAGTTCACAGTTGCCGCCGGTCTCCCCGGCCAGATCGACGATCACGCTGCCGGGCCGCATGCCCTCCACCGCCGCGGCCGTCACCAGGCGCGGCGCGGGACGACCGGGCACCAGCGCGGTGGTGATCACCACGTCGAAGCCTTTGATCGCGTCCTCGAGCGCCTGCTGCTGCTGGGCCTTCTCCTCCTCGGTGAGCTCGCGGGCATAGCCGCCCTCACCCGCGGCATCGATACCGAGATCCAGCCACTGCGCACCCACCGAGCGCACCTGATCAGCGACCTCCGGTCGCACGTCATATCCGGTGGTCCGCCCGCCCAGCCGTTTGGCCGTAGCCAACGCCTGCAGACCAGCGACACCCACACCGAGCACCAGCACGGCGGCCGGCTTCACCGTGCCCGCCGCGGTGGTGAGCATCGGGAAGAACCGCGTCGACTCGGAGGCGGCCAGCAACACGGCCTTGTACCCGGCCACATTGGCCTGCGAGGACAGCGCGTCCATCACCTGCGCACGCGAGATACGCGGAATCGCCTCCACCGCGAAGGCCCGCACCCCGGCGGATTTCAGCGCGCCGATCTGATTGTCCGCGTTGCGCGGCGCGAGGAACCCGATCAAGGTCTGCCCGGACGACAGCTTCGCCACCTCGCCGTCACTCGGCGCAGCAACCTTCACCACCACCTCGGCCGACCACGGATCACCGATCGACGCGCCCGCCTCGACATAGGCGCTGTCCGGGATCAGCGCGCCCTGTCCAGCTCCGGACTCCACCACCACCTCGACGCCCTGCTTCACCAGGCTCGGAATGATCTTCGGCACCAATGCGACACGTCGTTCGCCCGCGTTGGACTCGCGAACGACTCCGACACGCGGGCCACGCGACGACGGATCGCCCACGCTCTGCGTTGTCTCCACTTGTCAGACTTCCTTCTCATGCTGAGCTTCAGGCAGCGGATAGTCGGCCAGGCGATATTACTTTAGAGTAAGTTTGTCCACTCTACCCGGCTCGCGGTGAGCGTAGCCGAGATGCCCGTCACACACGGCGGCCGAAATTGTCCGGATTCGGCGGATGCCCCCGAGTTGTCGCTGGCCTCAGCGCGGCCTCCTGAGCTGTGGTTTGTTCGTCCCACACGGTTCCGATGATGGTCGCCACAGCTGAACGCGACAAGGCCGAACGCCGAAGTTCCGCCGCCGCGTCGCGGGATCGCGCAGGTCAGACGGGCGGGCGCGGCGCGTGCCAGTGACCTGCGTCATGCCCACTCACGCGCTTGGGGTGTTCCGTTCCACTCAGCGGCCGTAGGGTCCAGCATGTGAGCGAATGCGTCTTCTGCCGGATCGCGGCCGGCGAGGCCCCGGCGGTGAAGGTCTACGAGGACGACACACTGTGCGCTTTCCTCGACATCCGGCCCATCGTCCGCGGGCACACGCTGGTGATCCCCAAGCGGCACGCCGCCGCGCTGGAGGATCTCGACGCCGAGCTCGGCGCACATGTCTTCCGGGCCGGACATCGACTCGCCCTGGCCATCCAGCGCAGCAGCCTCGCCGCCGACGGCGCCAATCTGGTACTCAACGACGGCACCGCGGCCTTCCAGACCGTCCCGCACGTCCACCTGCACGTGATCCCCCGCAGACACCGCGACACACTGAGACTCACCCTGGGATTCCTCCTGCGGCGCCCATACGACCCCATCGCCACCGCCACCGCCATCCGGGGTGGAATCGCCGCGCTGGACAACGAGGACAATCCGGGCGCAGGCCCGGACGAAGGAGCCGACGAATGATCGAGACGCTGGGCCGGACCGAGCAGATCGGCCTGCTGGCACAGCAGTGGGACGCGATCGAAACGCTGATCGCCGGACTCGACGAGGAGCGCTGGCGCACGCCGTCGCCACTGCCCGGCTGGACCGTGTTCGACATCGTCGCCCACATCATCGGCACCGAGTCGTGGCTGCTCGGCGAACGTCCACCCGCCCATGACCCGACCAGGGCCAAGACCGATGTGCGCACACTTCCGCATGTCCGCAACGACACCGCGGTGCTCAACGAGATCTGGGTGGACCGGCTGCGCCCGCTGCCCGGCGCCCGGCTGGCCGAGCTCTACCGTGACGTCATCGACCGCAGGCGTGCCGCGCTCGCCGCGATGGACGACATCGAATGGGACAAGGAGACCGTGTCGCCGATCGGCCAGGTGAGCTACGGCCGGTTCATGCGGGTGCGGCTGTTCGACTGCTGGATGCACGAACTCGACATCGCCGACGCACTCGACCTCCGGGTCGAGGAGGGTGGACCGCGCGGAGAGCTGGCCTTCGCCGAATTCGCGCGCAGCATCCCGCGCGTAGTGGTCAAGAAGGGCGAAGCGCCGGACGGCGCGCGGATCACGTTCACGTTGACCGGTCCGCTGGCCAGGGCGCTGCACATCCAGGTGGCGGGACGGGCCGGCTACGTGGACTCGTTCGACGAACCCGCCACGGTCGAAATCGGCATGACATCCGGACTCTTCGTCCGGCTCGGCTGCGGGCGGACCACCACCGAGGAGCACCTCGCCAACATCACCATCGAGGGCGATGTCGAACTCGGGCAGCGACTGACCCGCCATCTGGCCTTCACGATCTGAACAAAGGTGCGACTCTTTCTGTCCAGCTACCGTTTCGGGGCGCACTACGACCGGCTGGTCGCGCTCGCGGGTGCGCCGAGCCGGGTCGCGGTGATCGGCAATGCGTGCGACGCCTGGCCCGCGATGCGGGCTTCGGCCGTCACCAGCGATCTGGTGCCGCTCCGCGCACTCGGTTACACCCCCGAGGAACTCGACCTGCGCGACTATGTCGGCCGCACGGCGGATCTGGAGCGCCGACTGGCCGAATACCCACTCGTCTGGGTACGCGGCGGGAACACCTTCGTGCTGCGCGCCCAATTCGCGCGCAGCGGAGCGGATCTGGCGCTGGCCAGGCTGCTCGCTGACGATGCGCTGGCCTATGCGGGATACAGCGCGGGCGCGTGCGTCCTCACACCCGATCTGCACGGCCTCGACGCGGTCGACGATCCCGCCGAGGTCGAGCCCACCTGCGGCATCGAACCCCGGTGGGACGGAATCGGTCTGGTCCAGCGACGAATCGTGCCGCACATCGACTCCGCGACCGATCCGGCCGGCGCCGGCAATCGGCTGGCCGCCCGGTACCGGGCCGAGGGCGTCGAGCACTGGGCGCTCACCGACGACGACGCGATCGTCGTCGACGGCACGCACATCGAGGAGTTGATCGGTCCGGCAGCGCGGTGAACTCCAGCCGATCACGGACGCTGTCATCGCAGAAGCGATCGGCGGGCCCCGCCGCGATCAATCGTGCGTAGCCGGACCGGCGATTTCGGGGCTGGGACCGCACGTCATGTCGGGTGCGAATTCCGGCTCCCGCTCGGCCACGCGACCACGGAAGACCACCCAGCGCAGCGCGCCGTATATGAAGACGGCCTCGCAGGCTCCCGCCAGCAACCTGGACAGGTGGTACTCCACGCCGAGCGCGGTCAGCCCACTTCCGACGCCGAGAAGGAACGCGAAGTAATTGATCGCGATGACCACCAGGTACTTCGCGGCCTGCCTGCCGACCGGGGCGTGCGAGTGGAAGTTGAGGGTGCGGTTCAGCACGAAACTCACGGCGAGCGCGCACAGGTACGCCATGGTCACCGCGAGCCAGATCGGCAGCCCCCACCCGCCGCGAAAGAGGGTGAGCAGCGCCAGATCCACGCCGAAGGTGCCGCTGTTGATCAGCGCGAAACCCAGGAAGGTCGGGGGAACGAGACGATCCAGTCCGAAGGGCAGGTGCGCCACCACTGTCTCGCACCAGCGCGCGAACCGATCGGCGATCGGGTCGATGCTTCGCCGCGGCTCGTCCACGCGGACAGCGTGCCAGTGCCAGGTGTCCGTCAGATGAGCAGCCGGAGACCGAACGGTGCTGGGCCGATCCCCGATCCGCTACAGCGCCGCCTCGCCCGTCATCGGCGTTCACCGGGACCACGCTCGAGGGACCGGCGCACTATCGAGGCGAACGACGGCAAATCCTGCGAAGTGCGCCCGGTCGGCCGCACCACACGCTGACGCGAACAGCCTCGGCGAAAATCGGGCGCGGACGGCTACCGTGAAGGTCGTGGACCTGCATGACCTTATCGACAGCCTGCCCGACGGCGCGGTGCTCACCGACCCCGACCTGCTCGCGGGCTACCGGCAGGACTGGGCACGCGATCCGGACGCGGGCACGCCGCTCGCGGTGGTGCGCGCCACCGGCACCGCGGACGTCGCCGCCACTGTGCGCTGGGCAGCGGCGAACCGAGTCCCCGTTGTTCCGCGCGGCGCCGGGTCCGGACTGTCCGGCGGCTCGACCGCCGTCGACGGCGGCATCGTGCTGAGCACCGAGCGGATGCGCGCGATCACGGTGGATCCGGTCACCCGGACCGCGGTGGTGCAGCCGGGGCTGCTCAACGCGGAGGTCAAGCGCGCGGCTGCCGAACACGGACTGTGGTATCCACCGGACCCCTCGTCGTTCGAGATCTGCTCCATCGGTGGCAACGCCGCGACCAACGCGGGCGGCCTGTGTTGCGTGAAGTACGGCGTGACCACCGACTACGTCCTCGGTATGGAGGTAGTCCTCGCCGACGGGACCGTGGTGCGGCTGGGCGGGGCTCGCCTCAAGGACTCCGCGGGACTATCGCTGACCAAGCTGTTCGTCGGCAGCGAAGGCACCCTCGGCATCATCACCGAACTGACCTTGCGCCTGCTGCCCACCCAGCCCACGCAGAGCACCGTCGTCGCCGCCTTCGGCACACTCACCGCGGCCACCGAGGCGATCCTGGCGATCACCGGCGAACTGCGGCCCTCGATGCTCGAGTTCATGGATACGGTGTCGATCAACGCCGTCGAGGACGAGATGCGGATGGGATTGGATCGGGCGGCCGCGGCATTGCTGGTCGCGCGCTCGGACGCGCCGGGCGAATTCGCCCGACGCGAGGCCGAGATCATGGTGGCGGCCTGCGAGAAGGCGGGTGCGACCGAGGTATTCCACACCGAAGACCCCGAGGAAGGCGAAGCTTTCACCGCAGCGCGGCGTTTCGCGATTCCCGCGGTGGAGAAGCTGGGCACGCTACTGCTCGAGGATGTCGGCGTGCCGCTGCCGCGGCTCGGCGATCTGGTGACCGGCATCGCCGCGATCGCCGAACGCCATGCCGTGACGGTGTCGGTGATCGCGCACGCCGGCGACGGCAACACCCACCCACTGATCGTGCACGACCCGTCCGACGTGGACATGACCGTGCGAGCGCACCGCGCATTCGGCGAGATCATGGATCTGACCATCGCGCTCGGTGGCACCATCACCGGCGAACACGGCGTCGGGCGGTTGAAGAAAGCCTGGCTGCCCGATCAACTGGGCCCCGACGTCATGGCGTTGACCCGACGCATCAAGGACGCGCTCGACCCGAACGGCATCCTCAACCCCGGCGCGATCCTGTGATCGGCGCCACGGAACATTCCCCTTCGACAAGGAGTTCTACTCGATCATGACGACCAGGCTCGAGCACAACGACGCCGACACCCGTTTCGAGATCTACATCGACGACACCCTCGCCGGTTATGCCGACTACGCCGAACGCGAGGACCCGAAGGTCCGCGACTTCCATCACACGATGACCTTCCCCGAGTTCCGTGGCCGTGGCGTGGCCGCCCAGGTCGTCGAATACGCCCTTGCCGACTCCCGCAAGGCGGGCTATTCGATCATCCCCACCTGCTGGTACGTCGAGAAGTACGTCACCGAACACCGCGAATACGCCGATTTGGTCGCCTAGCCGCGCCACGAGCAGGTAACGATCGAGCCGGATTCGGGCGGGAACCCGAAGGCCTGTGTGATCTTGTTTCCGCGGATGCCGATGGCTGCCTGATGCCGAAATAGCCATCTATCTGCGCTTATGCTCTCAGGTTCAGCCGACGGTTGCGCGCGATTTCGGAGCGTACGACGGCTCGGCGGCGGTCTGGCTCAGCCGTCCGACCGAAAAAAATTGAACCAGTGCTGACATCAGCGACGTTTAACCTGGTTGAGACCCCGAAGTGGGAGGTGGCCATGTTGACACGTGCGTGGATTCGATGGGCGCTACTGCACGGCCTGCCGCGATCCTATCTCCGATTGTCGGCACGTCTGGGCGATCCGCTCGGGCAGATCGCTGTCGGTCAGGATGGCTTACTCGGCTCGTCGCCGTACATCGAACAGATCCGGCAGCGCGGGCGGTTACCCAAGATGTCGGGCGTGTACGTGACCACCGACCACGAAGTGTGCCGGCTGATTCTGCGAGACCGTCGCTTCAGCGTGGTCGCACCCAACCATCGAACCCTGCCGAAGCCGGTCCGCTGGGTGATGACCAAGACCGATCCGGGACTGCCCAATCTCGCGGAACCGCCCTCGATGCTGGTGACCGATCCACCGGAACACACCCAGTACCGCCGCCTGGTCGGGCAGGCATTCGGCCCCAAGGCCATCGCCACACTGCGGGAGCGGGTTGTCGAAGTCACCGATGACCTGCTCGAACGCCTCGGGTCGAAGCCTCGACCGGACATGATCAGCGA
>NZ_JBEZDE010000083.1:0-8801 GCF_040648115.1 Nocardia sp. NPDC049190 | reverse complement strand
CCACCCGACCAGACTGACCGATGCCCTGACCGACACACCGCAACCTGTCGGCGTGTCGGTGACAACAGGGCAAAGGCTCCCGGGCGCGGCACTAGCCAGGGAATCAGTGTCGACGAGGCCGTTCTCGATGCGGCTGAAGAGCTGCTCGTTATTCGTTACGAACAAACCGGGGGATCCGTATCGGCCGGTCGTGTACTGGTTGAGGGTTCGGGTTCAGTAGTGAGGATGCGCTGCGATCAGTGTTCCGGTCCGGCGAGCAGGAAGGCATTGCGCCGCGCACTGCGGGCGAGATTGCGTGCGGTGTCGAGGTGGCACCTTCCCCTGATGTTTTCACTGAGTAATGCACTGATCTGCGTTGCAGTTCGCTGGTAGGCGACGACGTCCGGCTGTTGTGTCTTCGCGGCAGTGGTCGCACAGCCCGTCGTCGTCGCTGCGGCGGGTGCCGGTGGCGGTCGATGGTCGCGGCGTACCGCGCGACGGCTTGGCCATACCTGTTGATTCTTCGGCGGTTGCTACTTCCGCCGCCAATTGCATTGGATGCGAACTCGCGACAGTGTGCGCATCGACCGGTTCGAGGGCGGCGGATTCAGCCTCTACCAGAGGGATTCGGCTGTGTCGGCACCGATGAGGGTAGACGGCTGAATGCCCCAAAGCGGTCCGTCTGACGCAACTGCCTGCGGATTCCATCACGACTCGCATACGATGCGACTTTCTCGCATCTGATGCGACCGATGGAGGTGGGGCCGGTTTGGCGGGTTTCGGCGGTTCGGTGCCGGGTGCGGCGCGGCTGCATCTCGTCGACGGGGTGTCGCTGCTACGGCCGGAGGAGCAGGTGTTCACCGCGATGCTGGCTGGATTCGCGAACCAGCAGCTGGCCCGGAATCTGGCCCGCACCACGGTGGACAGCCGGGAGCGCACGGTCAAGGCGTTTACCGCCTACGTGAATGCCTTTTCGTGGCAATGGAGTCCGGCGATGATCGATGAATGGCTCGGTGACCTGCGGTCGCTGCGGGATCTGAAGCGCACGACGATCCGCTCCTACTCCGAGGCGATCCGGGCGTTCTGCGGTTTCGTCACTGACCCGCTCTATCAGTGGCCGGCCACCTGCGAGGACCGGTTCGGCACGCACCCGGTCCAGGTGGTGCACGAGTGGAACACCGCCGCACACGTCCAGGACACCGAGTCCGATCCGAAGAAGCGAGCATTCACCAAGGCGGAGCTGCACGCGTTCTTCGCCCACTGCGACGACGAAGTGGCCCGGATCCGGGCCTTCGGCCGCAAGGGCTGGCTACCCGCCTTCCGGGACGCCACCCTGTTCAAGACGGCCTACGCATTCGGGTTGCGGCGCAACGAAACTCGGATGTTGGATGCGGCTGACTTCGGCACCAACCCGCACGCTCCGGAGTTCGGGCAGTTCGGCCGCTGCCAGGTTCGATTCGGCAAGGCCAAGAAGGGGTCACCGCCGAAACGGCGCGGAGTGCTGACCGTGTGGGACTGGACCGTCGGTGTCCTCGACGAATGGTTCACCGAGGTCAGACCACTGCTCGGAGCCGACGGCAATCCGGCGGCCTGGCCGTCCGAGCGCGGGCTGCGGATCGGCTGCCAGCGGCTGAATTCTCGGTTCATCGCCTACCGCCACGCCCTCGGCCTGGACGACGGGCTCGACTTTCATTCGCTACGCCGCTCCTACGTCACGCATTTGATCGAGGACGGCTGGGATCCTCGGTTCGTGCAGGAACAGGTCGGCCACGAGCATGCGAGCACGACGTCGATCTACACCTGTGTGTCCTCGGACTTCCGCACCCGCACCCTGCGGCGGCGAATGGACGCGACCGTCGCTGCGGCCCTCGATTCCCAGAAAGGCAAGCACGCATGAAACGTTCCATCGGTTACGCCTGGCGGTTGCGCGAAATCATGGCCAGTCAAGGCGTTTTCACCGCCACCGAGCTGGTTCCGCTGCTGCGCGAGCGCGGCATCGACCTGTCAGCTTCTCAGGTTCATCGACTCGTGTCGGGCACCCCGGAACGACTGTCGCTGCAAGTTCTCTCCGCGCTCTGCGACATCCTGGCCTGCACCCCGGCGGATCTGGTGATCACCACCGCCGAGAACGCCGGGGTCCGCAAGACCGGCACTGCGGATGCGACCGGTCAGCCGCCGGTCGTCGCGAAGTTGCGGCCCCGGCCGGCGCGCATCCTGCCCGAAGGATGAGCAGTCGGCCGACCCGGGAACAGCTCGTGCGCTGGCAAAGTCGCGAGTGCGCCCGCTGCGGCCGATACGCCCACGTCACCGCCTGGTGGCCCGACGGCACGCTCTGCCGGACCTGCTGCGATCGCGCCCTTCGCCTCCGGGGCCGTTGTCCCGGCTGCGGCGACGACCGGGCGCTGCCCGGGCTGGCGCCGGACTCTCGTGATCCGATCTGCACCGACTGCGCTGGATTCACCGCGAACTATCGGTGCTCGCGCTGCGGCGACGAAGGCAAACTCCACGCTCAACGCCTTGGCACCCGTTGCACATTCACCGACAAGCTCACCGACCTGCTCGACGACGGCACCGGCCGGATCAGGCCCGAGCTCGTTCCTCTGGCCGGTCGGTTGCTCGCGATGAACAACCCGTTATCGGGTCTGACCTGGCTTTACCCTCGAAAGGGGAAGAATCGAACCCCAGCGGACCTGTTGCGCGAACTCGGGCGCGGACAGATCGAGTTGACCCACGAGGCGTTCCATACCCTCGAACCTTGGCGGGCCGCGGCGCATCTGCGGGAACTGCTCATGGCCTGCGGTGTTCTGCCCGTCGTCGACAAACAGATCTGCGGATTCGAACGCTGGCTGCCCGGCCACCTCGCCACAATCACCGACCCGGACCACGCCCAGATCATCCGTCGCTACGCCACCTGGCACCTGCTGCCCCAACTGCGGGCAAAAGCTGAACGGAAACCTCTCACCCCACCGGCTCGACGCCACGCCCACGACCAAGTCAAGCAAGCAACACTGTTCCTGGAATGGCTTGCAGGACAAGAGGTCACGCTCGCTGCCAGCAGCCAATCCAACATCGACGCATGGCACGCCCAGAACGGCCCCACCGACGACGCTGCCTGCGAACCTTTCTGTTGTGGTGCATGAACAGCCAGCTCACGCGGCAATTCCGCCTTTCCGCACCCGCGGTGAAGCGAAGACCACCCATGCCACCGGAGGAGCGAATCGAACTGCTCGGGCGCATTCTGACAGCCTCCGACCAGCCATTACGCTCACGCGCGGCGGCCGCGATCGTGCTGCTCTACGCCCAACCACTCACCCGCGTCGTCCGGCTGACCATCGACGATGTCGTCCACGACGGCGATCTCGTGCTCCTGCACCTCGGCGAACCCGCGTCGCCGGTCCCGAAACCGGTTGCCGAAATCCTGCTGGCCTGGATCGACAGCCGCACCAACATGAACACCGCCACCAACCGCGATTCGTGCTGGCTGTTCCCCGGACGACGGACCGGGCAACCTATGCACCCCGAAACCCTGGGCGGACTGCTGAAAGCGCTCGGCGTCCTCAACGTTCCAGGCCGGACATCGGCCATGCGACAGCACGTCCAGCAGATGCCCGCCCCGGTCGTCGCCGACGCGCTCGGCTATCACCACATCACCACGACGAAACTCGCCGCTGAGGCAGCGGTGGTCTGGAGTCGCTACGTCACCACCCCTCGGCTCCGATCACCCACCGGCTGGACTCCTCTGACAACACGCGACAGTTGAATACGCGATCTCACCAGTCTCACACCCGCCACGAAGTCGTCCGGAGCCGTTGCTCACGCGCTCGACGACGACAGGGGCTATAACTCACTGGTCATGGAAGCCTGCGGGGTGCTCGCCGAGACCGACTGTGTGTTGACTATCTGCCGTTTCGGCAGCGACAACGGGTCGGTGAACGTCGCGCACGATCTGGCGACGGCGGTCGAGCAGCTCCCTGATCTCATCGATGATCTTCGCGCGTACCGTGTCGGCCACCTCTGGTTCGGACCTCGCGCGGTGAAGTCGCGTCCTAGAGTATTCGGGGCGATCCGGCCGACCTGTCCTTCCAGGACTCCTAGCGGCGTCGACCCCGGCAGACAAGTGCATCTTCGCACACCGGCTTCTTCGCGATCTTCTAGCCCAAGCGGCGGTCGAGCTCCGCGGGCGAGCCGCTCTGCCTCCGAGGTCAGTGCAACACCTCGGCTTCGGCTCGCAGGCAAGAATTTGACACGGAGCAGCGGCTAACCACAGTGCCATCACAACGGTTGCATAGAGCGAACTTCGCACCAACTTGGCACCAGGAGGTCCGAGCTGGTCCGGACCCTTGATGATGGGGTTCCGGGTGCAATCGCATGAAAACAACGAAGTTGCCTTGACCAGCAGCGACGGCAGCGTTCGGGGTACCGGGTAGATGAGTGCCGTGACTGCTATGCCCGTGGCGCGGTGCCGCTGATGATGCGGTGGATGGTGGAGCAGCCGACGCTGTATTCCTCGGCAAGGTCGGTCACGCTCGCGTCGTCGGGGTTGTGGTAGCGGTGGTGGATCGTTTTGCGTGCTGCCAGAAGCAGTTTCGGCTGTTTGCCCTTGAGTCGGCTTTTCGCGCGGGCCTTGGCCATAACTTCGCGGGTGCGCAGGTGGCCCAGGTTGGCCTCGGATTCGGCGACCATGGCGAGGGTTTGCAGAAAGAGTTCTGCCCGGCGCTCGATACCCCGGGCACGTCCAGCATCGTGAAGGCGTTGATTACATCCGCCGACCACATCTTGACCTCGTCGGAGATCGAGTGCTCGTTGCCGGCGGTTCGTTGCCAGCCGATCAAATACCAGATCAGCTTCGGCGCGGGGAACCGGCAAGAAGCTTCGCTGAGGCGGCAGGACCGCCCCACCGATTCACGGTCTAGTCCAACACAACTCCTCCGCTGAGGCTCCGACCTGTCTGTGCCTGCCCGACAATTTCGAACACCGCACCAGGGAAAGCAAGTCCTACATCATCGCGACAAAGGAATCTTTTATACGCAGGGTGAACCACACAGCAACGGTCGCAATAACAACCGACAACGCCACGATCGACGAGGTGTGGCCCACCACCGCATAGGATTTCATCGCGAACACATGGGCGGGTACCCGAATCAGCGCAGCTGGGCGAAGAACTCTCGAATGTCGGCAAGCAGGAGGTCGGTCGCCTCGTGCGCGGCGTAGTGCCCGGCAGCCTCATAGGCGCTGTCCGACCGCATAGACTGCACGTCGTAGGAGTTCCAGCTCACGATGTTCTTGTGATCCCGTTCGGCAAAACAGCGGATGGACTGGAAATCGCCCTTGAACATCGCCAACGCGGTGGGCACAGTGGTCGGTCCTGGGGTTCTCTCGGTGTCGTGGGCATCCTCCCAGTAGAAGCGGATCGACGAGGAGGCGGTACCGGTCAGCCAGTAGATCGCCGCATTGCCGACGATGAATTCAGCGCCCAGGCTTTCCCCCATAAGTTGGGAGTTCCAGCCCAGCAGACCGATCGGTGAATCCGAAATCGCGAAGGCCAGGGTCTGCGGCTGCTGGCTGTGCAGGGTATTGAAGGCGAACTTGTTGTTCATGAACCATTGCAGGTGGCCAAGAGCGGCCTGGTCTTCGGCGGACAAGTCCGCTGCCTCAGTCGGATCGCCAGAAGGGAACGAGAACAACTGTGTCACATGCACTCCCAGTATCCGGTCCGGGGCTATGCGGGCCATTTCAGGCGAGACCATCGAGCCTGCGTCATTACCGATCGCGCCGAAGCGCTCGTAGCCGAGTCGGACCATCAGCTCGACCAAGGCGCGTGCGGTACGGCGAGTGCCCCAGCCCGTACTGCGGGTCGGGCCGGAGAAACCGAAACCGGGCAGGGAAGGAATGATCACGTGAAAGGCCGGAGCCGTAGAATCGGTTGGGTTGGTCAGCGGCTCGATGACCTTCAGGTACTCGAGGATCGAGCCCGGCCAACCGTGGATCAAAATCACGGGGATGGCGTCTTCCCTCGAGGATTTCACGTGCAGGAAATGGATATCCTCACCGTCGATACTGGTGGTGAACTGCGAGTAGGAGTTGAGCTTGGATTCCATTGCCCGCCAGTCGAATTCCTCCAACCAGTACCGTGCAAGCCTCTGGATGCGTTCATTGGTAACGCCGTACAAGTCACCGACTCCTGACAGTTCGTTCGGCCACACTGCCTTCCTCAGTCTCTCGTTCAAGTCCTCGAGCTGGTCCTGCGGGACATCGATGCGGAAGGAATGGATGGCTGTCATGTCGATCTCCTTGATGGAACGGAATTTCGTGTGGTTCGAAGTTATCGGAACCGATTGTTCTGTTTACAATGCTGTCTTCGCCTGATGTCAAGGACGGCGGAAGCCTGACGCATCAACGCGCTGACCGACCGGACGGTAGGCACAGGCGCCGACAATGACGAACCCATCTTGACCCCGCCCACGGCGCAATCAACGCCGAACCCCAAGGCCCCGATGTCAACCCTGCCTTGAGAGCAAGAAAATGGGTATCGGCCATTCTATCGCCGTGACGCGATCAATAGGGAGTTGCTGCGCATCCACTGCTACGGCAGGCTGCGCAGCGAGGCGGCAGCACTCCAGGATTATCCGGGCAGTGGGCGAGAGCATCGCCACAACCAGCGTCGAGATCGACAGGATAGGGGGTGAAGTACCGCAGGATCGAAACCACCACGCCGACAGTTTCATTCTCCACCCTTGCCTGCGGCTTGTATGTATTCGTTAATTCCATCTACACGCGACACAGCATGTCTCAGATCCGGGTGCACGCCGCCGCCTTTGAGACGACAGTCGCGGAATATCTTCCGCGTCTTCATGCCGGCAAAAGCGTGTTCGATGAGAGTCCGAACCTATTTATACCTGTGGTTATATTGTTCTTCCACTCGCACAGGTCTCCCTGAGGTGGGCGGCCGGTGCGGGATGGCCAGGCCGGTGCTGGTAGCCGCCAATGACGGTGTAGCGGTTGGTCGAGTGCCAGTAGTTGGACCAACCTCGTTCTGCGTCAACTGGCGCCGCTCTTCGGTGTCTCGAAGTCTGCCGTCGACCGGATCGTTGACCACATCAGCTACTCGCTCCGCTTCGGGAATGCGTTTCGTCACGCGCACTCCTGCGACCAGGTGATGTCAGTGGTCAGGCCGCCGCCCGCCATCCACTGGGTGATGGCAGTCAACGCAAGCGCTTCGGAAATGAACCAGCTGACTGGTAGAGAACCAGGTTCCTCCCAGCGAATGTCACAGGTGGTTTCACTCTCTACTTCTGGGTCGCGCGTAGAGTGCTGCGCGAAGTCAGCATTGGTGTGAACCAGCGCCCACCCGATCGGCGCGATTGCGATCGCGAGTGACTCCCCGCTGCCTCGGCGAATTTCTATCCCTGGAAAAATATCCTTTTCGGCCTTGTAGCGGTCGAGCAACTCGACCGCCAAGGCACTGAGCTCCTCGGCTACGTAGACACCTCGAGTTTTCAATTTGGAGCTAAACGGCTCGCTATACAGTAGTTCAGTCATCAACTAGCTATCTCCCTACCGCATTTCCTTGTTGGCGAATATAAAGTCGCGACTTCCTTCTGTAGTCGCTGCGAAGATATCGAGATCTAGCTCTCACGCACTCGTTTTAAAAATATTAAGCGATGATTTCTGTACACCGTGGCCGGATCGATTCTCATTGTGCGCCAGGCGTTTCCATCATTGCCCAACGAGAAACTCGGTCAGGTTCCTTGGTGATACATGCGGGGTGTCGTTACGGCTGGTACGTACCGAGTGTCCAGACATGGCCTTCGGGATCTAGGCAGCAGAATTCCTTGGTGCCGTAGTGAGTGTCGTGCAGCGGGTTGAACACTTCGGCTCCAGCGGCAACGGCTTTGCACTAGGCGGTGTCTATGTTAAGTACGGCCGTATATACCGATTCGGCCGTGCCGCCGATGGATCGGGGGCTTCGATTGCGTCGGGTCGATATCTGGGTGGACAGGATCATGATGAACCCTCCCTCGGGTCGCTTGAGTTCTGCATGTGCGATGGTGCCATCCGGACCCGGCACGACTACGGTCGACTTGAAATCAAATGCATCGCGTAACCAGTTCATTGCCGCGGGGGCATCCTCGTAGGCCAGTGAGGGAATGATGTTCTGTGTCATGCGGGCGACCGTAGGGCAAACCACAGGGCTTGGCTTGTACAAATGGGTTCTGGATGCCGGCCCATTTCCATCCGCAACACACGAAGCGCCCCCGGCTGTGTCGAACACCGTTTCCAGTCTGCGACCAAGTGCTGCGCGGCAATCGACCGTTCGACCACCTGCGGTAGCGATTCATACCGCACGTTGTTTTCCAAAACTCCTCGAGTTCCTGCGCGGGATCGGTGTCCACACCGCAGCACCGGCGCCTCCAGACGCACACATCGCTGCCGACACTCCCGGATCACAGGCGCCTGCGCCGCCAGCGTTCAAGTCCGGGTGCGGCTTTCACCAGTTGAACGCATTCGTCGACCATGGCGAACCGGGCACCGATGGACCCGCCGGGCTGGAGCCGCGACCCGGCGACGTCGGCAGCAATTCCGCCGCCGACCACAACAGATCCTCGACGCCACGCTCGTGCAGCTGCCGGACCACCCCGACTACCGCGTCCGACACGAAAGGCTGGTGTGCGCCGATACCAGTCACCCACGAGTTCTGACTCCCTGCCACAATAGCCGTGTGCAGTGCTAGTGTGTCGTGCCTGAAATCAGGCAAGTAAGTTGATATTTTGTTTGTGTGTCGCATCGTGGACCTTCTGCTGTTGAGATCACGCTGTCCGATG
>NZ_JBEZDE010000082.1:0-8967 GCF_040648115.1 Nocardia sp. NPDC049190 | reverse complement strand
AGTGAGCTGCAAGCCATCCGCCCGCGCTTGATCGACCAGCGCACGCAGCTGCGAGTCACTGAAACCATCACCGGCCGAACCGGTCTCGCGATCAATCACATCAGTCATCGTGGTGCATCTCCGTTCAGAGTTACACCGTTGTTCTTACAGTCCCCACGTCACCACCGAAAGTGCGAGGGAGCCGATGTATTTACAGTCGCAATCCTTCAGGGACGAGGCTGAACGTGCGTCTCGATATTACGTTTCTGGCTGGCTCGATGTGGTTGTCGAGTGGTTTCGGTGCGGACTTGGTCGATGACATCGCGGGGGATGTGGTCGATTATGTCCTCACGAGAAGTGATGGCCAGCTTGTGCAGGATCGCGGTGACTTGCGAATCGATGGTCCGCACCGATGTGCCTCGACGGGCGGAGATGGCGGTGTTGGTCCACCCGGCCGCGGCCAGAGTGGCGACCTGGTGTTCGGCCGGGCTCAGCTCGTGCCAGCGCGAGGGAGCTTGCTCGGCTGGTGGGATGTTGATGGTGAGGGTTCCCAAGGCGAGTCGTTGTACCTCGCTCAGTTCTGGGCGCAGGCGGGAGCCGCGGGTTTCCGCCGCAGTGAAGGCGTCGAGGCCGAGTACCCGGCGGGCGACGGCGACGGCCTTGCCGGATTCATCGGCGAAGGGACCCATTGCCTTGATACTGACACCGAGTTCGGCGCATAAAGTGGTGGTTCCGCCGGCGAGGTGGGCGATCTCGGTCGCGAGGGCGACCAACCTGTCGCGGTCGGGATTGCCCGTGGAGAGCAAGTCGGTAATAAGGTGCGCCAACGACCAGGTCCGGAATTCCACCGCCCATATACCGGTCCACCGATCACCGGTGGTGAGTTGATACGCCAGTGCGGTCCGTTCGAGGGCCAATGCCTTGGCAGGGTCACCGTGCAGGGTCAACGCGACCGCCCGGGCGAGCTCGGCCCACGATTTCGCTCGCGGTGCTCTGGAGGCGTTCGCGCGGTCGAGGAAATCCTGGGTGATCTGGTGAGCTTGCTGCGCGGGTCCCAGCAGGCTCGCGGCCAGGCCTGCGACCGTTTCGTCATACGATGCGGTGCCGTGGTCGCCGAGGGCGTCGAATTTGTCCCGGGCGCGAGTCAGGACAGTGACGGCGCGAGCGTCACGGCGGACAAGCAGTAGCTCTAGCCCCCACGTGTATTCAACGCGAGCGGGCAGGCCGGTATCGATCTCGGTGGTATGCCGCCACGTCGCTGCGGCATCCGCGTCGGAGACACAGGCGGTCACACAGTCTTCGAGCATCCGCTCGGCATCCTCGGGCAAACCTTGCATTAAGGCAAGCCACGCAAGAACGGCCATGGCCTCGATCTGAAGCTCGCCGGGTTGCGGGGTCACGGTCCGCGTGGCGTCGAGGCAGCGCTCAGTCCAGCGGCGCATTTCCCGCACCGAACCGCTGATGAAAGGCACATGCAAAGTGATCAGCCCGAGACACATTTCCAAACCGATGCTGGCCTGGCCGGAGGCGAGGCTGGTCTCGATTGCGGTCACCGTATTGGTCCGGGTCGCCCGAGCCCAATCCAACAGCTCTGGTCCTTCGGGGTCTAACCAGTTGGCCACGGCATAGGCGATCTTGTCGCGGTAGTAGAGCAGATGCCGATCAGCCACCCGGGCAAGCTCGTCCACGCCAGCTGTGGACCGTTGACACAGCTGGTGTCGGGCGAACACTCGCAGACTCTCCACCAGCGAATACCGCACTGTATCCGCCGTCATATGCACCGACACCAGCGAACGCTCGACCAACCGCTCGAGCAGGCCCTCGATCTCCCGCCGGGCCAAGGTCACAGCCGTGTCACTGTCCTTGCCGCTCCACGTGTTGTCGCTGTTGTCGTCGGTGGTGGCGTTGGTGTCGCTGTCGGTATCGTCGTCGCAGCAGATAGTTTCGATAGCATCTAGATCGGCACCCACATCCACGAGCGTGTCGGTAGGGTCATCAGGATTGGTGTCATAACCGGCGGCGAACACCGACAAGCGGTCGAAGAGCAGACGCTCGGTGTCGGTACACAACCGATACGACCAGGCAATGACATCGGTGACTCCCCGATGGCGCGGGTCGGCGCCCACCTTGGGGCCGTGCGACCAACGCAGCCGAGTGTCACCAGCGTGGCCGGTGAGTCCGTGCAGGATCATCGCCGGGGCTTGATGCACCAGGCGTGCGGCAGCCAGCTGGATGTAGAGAGGATTATTGTGCACATGGCGGCAGATCTCTGCGGCGATACTGATCTCTTTGGTGCCGGTGATCGGATGGCCGGTGAGTTCGGCCCGCCGCCGAAACAAAGCCACCGCATGCCGGCGCGTCAAGGGTGGGACCGGTATCAGATACTCGTCGATCCAACCGAGAGGTTCGCGGCTGGTGGCCACAATGGTCACCTCTGGGATCGCCTCGAGTAGGTCAGTGACCACGGACGCGGCGGCGGCCAGGATGTGTTCGCAGTTGTCGAGCACCAGCGTGGTATGGGGGGTACGGCCAGTGGTGTCGGTGCGGGCGAGGCTGTCGACAAGGGCATCCCACACCGATCTCCCCGAGAAGTCGGCCTCGATCACCGTGTGAGCGACTTCCTCTGCCACTGCCACGGCGTCGGAGTCGTTGGCCAGTCGAGCCAGCCGCACCCAATGCACGCGGGCACATCCGGTGATGGCCTTGCGGTAGCGACGGAGGGCTTCGGCGGCCAAGCGGGTCTTCCCGATCCCGCCAGGGCCTGTAAGGGTAATCAATCGGGCTCGATCCAGCAGGATGCTGATCGTCGCCAACTCCCGGTCCCGGCCGACGAAACTATGAGCAGGGGTGGGCAGGTTGCCCCGACCACCCCGGCGTGCGGCGTCCACACTACAGAAGCATAGCCACTGTCGTGTGGTAACCACACGGTCGACTCACGTTGCGGCGGTGATCCCGCATTCTCTCCTGCGGATGGAAAGGCATTCACGTATGCGGTGAACGCCTTGACCGTGCGCTCGCGGCTTTCCACCGTGGTGCGAGCCAGATTCCGGGCCAGCTGCTGATTCGCGAGCCCGGCCAGCATCGCCTCGAACACCTGCTCCTCCGGCTGTAGCAGCGACACTCCGACCAGGTGCAGCCGCACCGCACCCGGCACCGAACCGCCGAAACCGCCAAAACTGCCACCTCCATCGGTCGCATCAGATGAGAGAAAGTCGCATCGTGTGCAAGTCGTGGTGGAATCCGCAGGCAGTTGCGTCAAACAGACCGTTTTGGGCCCTTTAGCCGTCTATCCTCAGCAGTTTACCGCCCTCGAACCGACCGATATCCATACCATCGCGAGTTCGTATCCGATGCGATTGGCGGCGGAAGTAGTAATCGCCGAGAATCAATGAAGTTCGGCATATCCCCTGGTAGTCGGGATTTAGCGGTAGCGGCTCCTTGGACCCGGACGTCGCCACCGATAGCGCCCTCAGCTGCGGTTATTCCCATATCTGCCCGATATTAGGCGATTACTACGGGCAACCCCTATCAACCGACAGTCATCACCGACCTACGTCCGTCAGTGCGAATGAACCTGGGAGTGGGCCTCTTCGAGAGAACATCCCGCCAGAAGCGCCGTGACCCCGCTCGTAAAATTGGGGCATTCGACGATGTCTTTATGCGGGCAGGCCAGACCATGGGCGATGGCGGTACGTGCCGCCAGTGCCTGAGCGATCCGTTGATCCAGCTCGGTGAGCTTGCGTTGGTACAACTCCCGCCACCCGGCCTCGGCCAGCAAACGAGATTCGATGAACGCTTTGATCTCCCGCAACGTAAAACCGACGTTCTGCAGCGCCACGACCACACCGACCAGCTCGACCGCCGCTGGCGGATAACGCCGCTGGCCCGCGGCTCGGGCCGGCGGCGGGAGCAGGCCCAGTTCCTCCCAGTAGCGCAGCGCGGAAGCGGAGACACCGGTGCGGCGCGCCAGCGCGCCGATCGTCAACTGATCACTCATTGACTTCAAGCATACTTGAAGCCGTTGACTGGCGCTCATGCAGACAGCAGCTACAGCTCTCCTGAGCAACGCGCGATCGGATACATGGTGCGCCAGGCCCGTCATCATCGGGGCGTCGTCGGATGGATGAACGGCTGGGTCTTCGCTCTTCGCCCCTCCAACCGGCAGCGCAACATCTGGGCAGTGTCGTTGCTGAAAAACCGTCGTCGGATAGAGCTTCCACGACAGCAGTTCAACCCCCCTCAGAGCTGGGAGCGGTGGACGACGCGTTGCACGCCGAGGATGCGGGCTATCACAAGGCTTTGCGTCCTCGTCAGGTGCAGATGATCGGGATCGGCGGCACTATCGGCACCGGTCTGTTCCTCGGGACGGGTGGTCGACTGGCCAGTGCGGGACCCGGTTTGTTCCTGGTGTACGCGCTCTGCGGGGTTTTCGTGTTCTTCATTCTGCGGGCGCTCGGCGAGCTGGTGTTGCATCGACCGTCCTCGGGGTCGTTCGTTTCCTATGCCCGCGAGTTCTATGGGGAGAAGCTGGCGTTCACGGTCGGCTGGATGTACTTCTTCCGCTGGTGTATGTCCGGCATTGTGCATATCACCGCGATCGCCACGTATGTCCATTACTGGGGAGTCTTCGAGATGATCCCGCAGTGGCTGATCGCTTTGGCTGCGCTGGTGCTGGTGGTCGGCATCAATCTGATCTCGGTGAAATGGTTCGGTGAACTGGAGTTCTGGGCGGCGTTGATCAAGGTCGTCGCGCTGGTCGCCTTCCTGGCCATCGGCACTATCTTCCTTGTCGGCCGGTTCGAGATCGGCGGTCACGGCACCGGCCCTGGTGTGATCGTCGACCACGGCGGCCTGTTCCCGACCGGACTGTCGCCTCTCGTGCTCGTCATCACCGGTGCTGTATTCGCCTACGCGGCAGTGGAACTGGTGGGCACTGCGGCTGGTGAGGCGAAGAATCCGGACAAGGACATGCCGCGGGCGATCAATTCGATGATCGCTCGTATCGTGTTGTTCTATGTCGGTTCGCTGGTGTTGCTGGGACTGTTGCTGCCCTACACCGCGTTCAAGGCGGGGGAGAGCCCGTTCGTAACGTTCTTTTCGCAGCTCGGTGTGGGCTATGCGGGTTCGCTCATGAGTCTGGTGGTGTTGACTGCGGCCTTCTCTGCTTTGAGCGCTGGTTTGTATTCGACCGGCCGGATTCTGCGTTCGATGGCGATGAACGGTAGTGCGCCGGCGATCGCAACCCGGATGTCAAGGGGTGGCGTGCCGTATGTGGGGATTCTGGTGACGGGTGCGGTCGCGTTGATCGGTGTCGGTCTCAATGCGGTGGTGCCGGAGAAGGCCTTCGAGATCGTGCTGAGCATGTCGGCGCTGGGCACCATCACCTCGTGGGCGGCGATCGTGTTGTGTCAGTTGCAGTTGTGGCGCTGGTGGCGCAGGGGGAAGGCCGAGCGTCCGTCGTTCCGGCTGATCGGCACGCCTTACACCAGTGTGGCGGCGTTGGTGTTCCTGGTGGGCGTGGTCGTGTTGATGGCGACCAGTGGCAGCGAGGAGCAGCGGGGCGCGGTGATCGCCATGGGCCTGATCGTGGTTCCAGCACTTGTCGGCGGCTGGTTCCTCGCCCGCGGGCGGGTGCAGACCGTGCGTACCGAGCGCCAGGAAAGGCTATCTGGGCCTGTTACCGGTCGTGGCGCAGCAACTGATGACACCGACGAATCGGTCCAGCAGCAGAGCGACGACCGTCGGCAAGCCGGACAAGACACGGAGGATGCATAACCGATCCTCACCAGCGACCGACCTACGCCACAGCACAATCCGATCGGAACGACTCACTGAATTACCGAAAGATCTTCAAATGACAGCATTCGTGCCCTCATCGCAGGTCGAGCGGATCCGCCAGGCGATCAACCATCCCATCGTCGACGCCGATGGCCACATACTCGAATACCTTCCTTTGATCCATGAGATCGCCGAGGAGCTGAGTGACCGGCCGACAGCGGACGACATGCTGGCGGACCTTTGTGACCGGACGACTCGACTGCGCTCCACCGATCGCCGGGATCGGCGTTCGATGGGCATGTGGCGGGGAAGCTGGTGGGGCGCCCCGGCAGCCAACACAACGGACCGGGCGACCACCACCCTGCCGAGATTGCTCTACCACCGCCTCGACGAGCTGGGCATCGACTTCCAGTTCGTCTATCCGACACTCGGCCTGCTGGTCTTCCTCACGCCCGACGCGGATCTCCGCCGGCTCATGGCCAGATCCTTCAACATCTACTACAGCTCAGTTTTCGAAGGGGTGCGAGACAGACTCGAGCCCGGGGCAGTGATTCCCATGCACACGCCCCAGGAAGCCGTGGAGGAGATCCGGTTTGCTGTCTCCGAGCTGAGCTTGCGCACCGTGGTGATGACCGGGGTGATCCGGCGACCGCTGCCGGGAGGCGGGGTGCCGGGCGCGATCTGGATGGACACGGTTGGGCACAGCGGGGACCACGACTACGACCCGGTGTGGGAGGAGTGCCGACGGCTGCGAGTGGTGCCCACTTTCCACGGCACCGGTATGGGGTGGGGATCGCGGGTGTCGCCCGACAACTACATCTTCAACCATCTGGGCAGCTTCTCCGCCGCGTGTGAGGCGACCTGTCGTTCCCTGGTCATGGGCGGCGCCGTAGCCCGTTTCCCCGAGCTGAGCTGGATGTTCCTCGAGGGAGGCGTCACCTGGGCGGCGCAGTTGCAGGCGGACCTGCTTGAGCACTTCGAGAAGCGCAACCGCCAGGCGGTGTCGCAGTACGATCCGAGGCTGATCGACTGGGAGCAGATGAACGCCCTGTTCGCCGAGTACGCCACCGGCCGCCTAGCCAAGTCGGAGCGGCCATCATCGCAGGCGTGGGTGCCGTACCTGTCCGATCCCGGCGACGGTGACCCGCTACAGGACGACTTCGCCGACTCCGGTGTCACCGCGCCCGAGCAGTTCCTGGAGTTCTTCAGTTCCTTCTACTTCGGCTGCGAACCCGACGACCGGCTGTGCGCCGTCGCCTTCGACCGGCGCCTGAACCCGCACGACGCCAATCTGAACGCGGTGTTCTCCACCGATATCGGGCACTGGGACGTGCGGGACTCGCGGGAGGTGCTCGGCGAGGTGTGGCGCCTGCGCGAGCAGTCACTGCTGAGCGAGCGGGACTTTCGGGCGCTGACGTACAGCAACGTGGTGGAAAGCCACACTCGAATGAACCCCGACTTCTTCCGCGGCACCGCACTGGACGGCACCGGGCTCGACTGAGCATGCGTAGCGAGATCATGCCGAGGGCGGTCGCCACAAGCAACGGCCGAGAAGGGGCCGTAGACCACTGCCGCCGCAGGTCGATCCGTTTCGGCAGGCTCACCACATCTGATGCCGTACCGGCCACGCTGAGGCCGCCGCCGACAGCAGGATTAGACCTCGAAAGACAGGGGGTTGACGATGAGGCCGCATGTGGTTGTCCTGTACCGGGAGCCCGGCATTGCGATGCCGTTCGAAGATCGAATCAACCATAACGATTATGCCGTGAGTTATGTAACGAAAGACTTCGCTCGGGCTCTCATTCCGGAAAGTGCGGCTGCAGCTGTTGTATTGGAAGACTTCTCTGCAGCGCCATCAGCCGTGCGTGATTTATGTGAGTGCTTCGGCATTCCGGAGCGTATCATCGCGAGAAATGAGGGCGACCTGCTGATGGCTGCCGATTTACGGGCCGAGTTCCGTATCGAGGGTGAGTATCCCGAACATGTCCTGCCTTTCCGGGACAAACTGGTGATGAGCGAGGCGATTGCCCGTGCAGGAATCTCGATTCCCGAGTTCGCTTGTGCCTCTGACGAAGCCGCAATTCGGGGATTCGCCGATCTGCATGGGTTCCCACTGATCGTCAAGCCCCGGCTCGGCGGCAGCTCGCGCGGTGTCGTGCGATTCGATTCCGACGACGGCTTCGTCGCATTGCCGGATCTGAATTCGCAACCATACTTGGTACAACGTTTCTGCCCTGATGGAGTGGGACATGTCGACGGAGTATGGACAGGAACCGGACTCGGTCCATGGCGTGCTTCCCAGTATGTGAACTCTTGCCTCGACTTCGCCAGCGGCGGTACCAGACTCGCCTCGGTCGAAATAGATGACCGCAGGTTGATCGAACATCTCGGCGAGTTCACCGAATCGGTGTGCAGAACGCTGAGCAAAAATCGACCACAAGTGGTACATCTGGAGTTCTTCCTCGGCCGCGAGCAGAATGGTACGCTCAGAATCCAGTTCCTCGAGATAGCTGCGCGAGTCGGCGGATCCGAAATTCCCCATCTATGGCGTGAAGTGCACGGCTATGACCTGCTCGGGGCCTCACTCGACATTCAGTTGGGCAGGCAACCCGTAGTTGCTCCTCTTTGTGATGGGTGTGTCTGCGGGTTTCTGGTCATTCGCCCGCCGGTGCCGCCACCATGCCGAGTAGTCGCCACGTATTTCGATCCTCGGCCGATGAATCGGCCCGAACCATATGCAGCCACCATTCCAGAAAATGAGACAATGATAACTCAAAGCGTAGGCTATATCAACGTTGGAGCCACGTTTCGCTTTCGTGGTAGTTCGAGTACGGAAGTTCTGAATTCCATCCAGCGCACAATTTCTGCATTCCGAATGGAATGCGAGCCGGTGAAACCGTTCACCGAATAGTGGCCGGCAAGCCGATTTGGCATTCTCGGGAAATTGTAGTGCGTATTCCGTCAGCACGTACTGGACGCGGGCACCACCGCCTCCACATCTGTCTAGCGTGTGGTCACGTCGCCGGTCACGCCGGACTGCGAGCACACGACAACACGGTCGACCTGAACCGAATTCGCGATCGTTTCCATGATCGAGCAGTTCCAGCAGAACAAGAATTTACAGTGCAGCCGCACGGCGATAAAATAACACCTGCTCTCGTGGGTATCGAATACGCCCACATCTACAGCGATCAGCAGTTCTCCAGGCAG
>NZ_JBEZDE010000081.1:0-10389 GCF_040648115.1 Nocardia sp. NPDC049190 | reverse complement strand
CTGCGGTGAGTACATCATCGGCACGAGCGGAGATCCTTCCATCGAACGGATTGGAATCTCACAACTCAGCGGACAGAACCCCGAGACAGCCCAGCTTCAGGTTTCAGACCAGCGCCGGTCGGCGTGGCGATAGTTGAGCGTAGTGGTCGGCCTCGTACTCGGCCGGGGTGAGGTAGTCGAGCCGGGAATGCAGGCGGGCGTTGTTGTACCAGTCGCACCATTCCATCAGCGCGTACTCGACATCGGATAGGGTGGCCGCGGGTTGCGCATCCGTAAACCCGTACCTGTTTCGCCACAGCCCCTGCCCGACCATGGTATGCCCACCCAGCCGGCGAAGACGACCACGACCGGACAACGATATCGCGCGGACACCACGCGGACCAGCACGCCCACAGCGACGAAAGACACCGTAAACGCTGGCATCCACTCCGCTCCCGCATCGCGCGCGACCGACCGGTGGAAGCGTTACGACCGTTTGGGGTGACCATGGTCCTGCTGACGCGGGCAAGATGCCTCTCACCTACGAGCGCCCTTACGAGCAGGCTCTTCGTTATGAAACAGGAGAAGCATCGTATCGCGGTCGTGTACGCGACCGAGCAGGGCTCGACCCGTGACATCGCCGAATTCATCAGCACCGACTTGGCGGGACGCGACGCGATCGTCGAGTTCGCCGATATCGACCATGCCCCCGATCTGTCCCGCTTCGACACTGTCGTACTGGGCAGTGCCATACACGACAGGGATTTCCTACCCTCCGCCGTCGACTACGTGCACATGCACCGCCGCGAACTCGACGACCGGGATGTCTGGCTGTTCAGCGTGGGGCTCGGCCCGGCTCTGCGTGGGCCGGTCGGTCGCCGCGTCGGTCGGATCGTCCCGAAGAGGATCGCCGCACTCCGTGATTCGATCGGTGCGCACGAATACTCCGCATTCGCAGGACATTACGAAGGGGAAGGTATCTCACTACGCGCCCGCCTCCGATACCGGCTGCTGGGTGGTCCTCACTATGGAGATCTCCGCGACTGGGATGCGATCCGCGCGTGGACCGACACCATCGCACGCAGTCTCGGACTGCCGCGGGCACGCTACACCACGATCCACCCGTGAAAGGCGCTGATGATACGTCAGACGTTCCCGCTCGGCCGGATTGCCGGTATCCGTATCGGTGCACACTGGTCTGTGCTGGTGACGGTCGCACTATTCACCTGGATTCTCCGTTCCTATCTGTCTGCAACGGCGTCCACGGCGGCGGTGTGGGCCACGGCGTTCGGTGGCGCCGTCCTGTTATGTGCGGCGCTGCTGGCGCATGAGCTGGCACATTCGATCGTCGCCCGACGTGCTGGGGTCCGCGTCGAGCAAGTCGTGCTGTGGCTGCTCGGCGGGGTTTCCGAACTCACCGAAGAGCCGCGGGACGCGCGGGCCGATCTCAGGATCGCTTTGGCGGGGCCGCTGACGAGCCTCGCGCTCGCCGTGGTCGCGTTCGGTGCCGCCGTCGGCGCCGCAGCGGTGGACCCGAGTGGGCCGATCACTCATGCGCTGGTATGGCTGGCCGTCATGAACGCCATCCTGGGAGTGTTCAATCTGTTGCCCGGTGCACCGCTGGACGGTGGCCGGGTGGTGCGCGCAGCGATCTGGTGGCGGACCGGTGACCGGCTGCGGGCAGCGACCTCGGCCGCGCGCAGCGGACAAATCCTCGGCACCATGTTGCTGTTGATCGGCGTCGCGGAATTGATCGTCTTCGGCTATCTCGCAGGACTGTGGCTGATGCTGCTCGGCTGGTTCCTGCAATCGGCGGCACACACCGAACTCACCGTCGCCGGACTACGTCATCGACTCGGCGACAGCAAGGTTCGCGAGCTGATGACACCGCGTCCAATGGCGGTTCCGGTGGAATGGTCGATCACCGAGCTGCTGCATTCGGACGCGGTGGGCAGTGGACATCGCGTGTTCCCGGTCGTCGACGACGCCGGCCATCCGGTCGCGGTCGTGGCATGGTCCGACCTCGCCGCGGTCGCCGAAGCGTCACGCCCGACCACCACGGTCGGCACCGCCGCCCGCGCCTTACCCACCGGAGCCCTCGCCCGAGAGGACGAACCACTCGGCGATGTCGCGTCCCGGGTGATATTGCGCCCGAACTCGGACGCGATCGCCGTCGTCGACGAAACCGGCCGTCTGACCGGCTTGATCACCCCGACCGATTTGGCCCTCGCCTGTGACCGCTCCGCTCTCGGCTTGCCGCCCGGAAGCGGGAGGCACTCGCCCCAATCTGCTTCGACAATCGACAAGAGGAGCTTCTCATGACATCGGCACCAGCCATCCGGGACGAACCTCAGCCGATCTTCCGCGACCGGCGCGAAGCCGGTCGTGTCCTCGCCGGACTGCTGGAGCACTATCGTGGCGATCCGGACGTGATCGTACTCGGACTTGCCCGCGGCGGTGTTCCGGTCGCCTGGGAGGTGGCCGCCGCCCTCCGCGCGCCCCTGGACACACTCGTTGTGCGCAAACTCGGTCTCCCGGGCAATCCGGAGTTCGCGATCGGCGCGCTGGCCGGAGGCGGCCGAATCGTGCTGAACGACGACATGATTCGGGGAATGCGTCTCACCGCGGAACAAGTGCGCAGCATCGCCGGCACCGAAGCGCGCGAGTTGACGCGCCGGGAGGTGGCCTATCGCGATGGCCGCCCACCCCTGGATGTCGCGGGTCGCACCGTTATTCTCGTCGATGATGGATTGGCGACCGGCGCGAGCATGTTCGCCGCCGTCGATGCGATCGGAGCGAGCCAGCCGAAACGGATAGTGGTCGCCGTCCCAGCTGCCCCGGAATCCACGTGCCGTGAATTCGAGGCGCTCGTCGACGAAATGGTGTGCGCGACCATGCCGTCACCGTTCCTCGCGGTCGGCAACTCGTTCTGGAATTTCGCCCAGGTCAGCGATGATCAGGTCCGGGAACTGCTCGCGACCTCCACGGCCGACGCCACCATCGCGGTGACCGACCCGGTCGCGGTGCTGCGTGACGTAGCGATCGAGGCGCCCGCGGGCGTACCGCCCCAACACGTCCTGGAGGATTTCATCGGCGATGCCCGGTTCGTGCTGATCGGCGAGAGTTCACACGGCACCGAGGAGTTCTACGCCGCGCGGGCCGCCATCACCCGCTGGCTGATCATGGAGAAGGGGTTCGCCGCGGTGGCGGCCGAAGCGGATTGGCCCGACGCCCATCGCGTCGATCGATACGTCCGCGGTCTGGGCACCGACGAATCGGCCGCCTCCGCATTGCACGGTTTCGAGCGGTTCCCATCCTGGATGTGGCGCAATACCGTGGTCTGGGAGTTCGTCTCGTGGCTGCGCCTGTACAACGACGAACAGCGCAGCGCAGGCGGCGCGCTCGCCGGGTTCTACGGGCTCGATCTCTACAGCATGCACCGCTCCATGCGGCAGGTGATCACCTACCTGGAGACGGTGGACCCTGACGCGGCCGAACGAGCCAGACGACGCTACAGCTGTTTCGACCGCACCTCCGAAAACGACGGCCAAACCTACGGTTTCGCCGCGGCGTTCGGTGCCGGGGAGTCCTGCCAGGCCGAGGTGGTCGGTCAGCTCGTCGACCTGCAACGCACAGCCGCCGAACACATCGACGTGCGAGACGGTGAGGCACACTTCGACGTACTGCGCAACGCCTGGGCGGTCCGTAATGCCGAGGCGTACTACCGTGCCATGTTCGGCGACCGAGTGTCGTCGTGGAATCTGCGTGACGAGCACATGGCCGACACTCTCGATGCTCTCGCGGCACACCTCGACCGTCCCCGCGCCCCGGCAAGGATCGTTGTATGGGCGCACAACTCCCACATCGGAGACGCCCGCGCGACCGAAATGGCCGCCGACGGTCAGCTCTCGCTCGGGCAGTTGGTGCGCGAACGACACGAAAACAACTGCCGTACCATCGGATTCACGACCAGCCGCGGCACGGTCACAGCGGCCAGCGAATGGGACGGTCCCGCCGAGCACAAACTTGTGCGCGTGTCCTTGCCCAGCAGCGTCGAGGAACTGCTGCACGATACCGGAATCCCCTCGTTCATGATCCGCACGGACCTACCTGGCGAAGCTGTCGACATCCTCCGCAGTCCGCGCCTCGAAAGGGCTATCGGGGTGATCTACCAACCCCGCACAGAACGCCACAGCCACTACTTCCACACTCGCCTCGCCGACCGCTACGACGCCGTCATCCACGTCGACAACACCACCGCTCTCCAGCCACTCGACCCCGGTACACACTGGGTACCCGGCGTCACCCCCGAGACATACCCCACTGGGCTCTGAGGCCTCCGATAGACCGGAGAACCACCGGCGGCCGATGACGAGAAGCCGACTGTAGTGTGCTCGAACCTACGGTGCGGACCAGTCACTGTCGGATATGGCGGACCTCGCCGTATCGTGGCCGGGGTTGCGTCCAATAGCGTGGTGTAGCGGCTCAACCAGCCGGGACAGGCCCGGCGTGTCGTAGCCGGGAAGTGGGCGGTCATCGCGTGATCCTCAAGTACCTACCAAAGTTCTTGAAGGAAGAAAGTTCTCACGTGATGACCTCTGTCCAGCCTATCGACCCGAGCAAGCTGCTGTCGGACCAACTCGCTGGCGCGAGCCCTGATCTGCTGCGCAACCTGTTGTCCACGTTCGTCCAGACGATCATGAGCGCCGAGGCCGACGCACTGTGCGGCGCCGGTTACGGCGAACGCTCCGATGAGCGGGTCAACCATCGCAACGGCTACCGCCACCGCGACTTCGACACCCGCGTCGGCGCCATCGACCTGGCCATCCCGAAGCTGCGCCAAGGCAGCTACTTCCCGGACTGGCCGCTCGAGCACCGCAAGCGCGCCGAACGCGCCCTCACTTCGGTGGTGGCGACCTGCTACCTGCTGGGAGTATCGACCCGTCGGATGGACAAACTCGTCGAGTCGTTGGGCGTGACGAAGCTGTCCAAGTCGCAGGTGTCGATCATGGCCGCCGAGCTCGACGCCCAGGTGGAGGCGTTTCGAACCCGGCCGCGCGACGCCGGTCCGTACACGTTCGTCGCTGCCGACGCCCTGGTGTTGAAGGTCCGCGAGCAGGGCCGCGTGGTGAACGTGCATGCCCTGATCGCCACCGGTGTCAACGCCGACGGCTATCGCGAAATCCTCCGCATCCAGGTCACCAGCGGCGAGGACGGAGCCGGTTGGTTGGCGTTCTTCCGCGAATCTGGTCGCCCGCGGTCTGTCCGGGGTTCAGCTGGTCACCAGCGACGCCCACGCGGGCCTGGTGGCCGCGGATCGGGGCGACCCTGCCCGGCGCGTCCTGGCAGCGATGCAGAACGCACTACACCGTCAACTTGATGGCGGTCACCCCGAAGGCGTCGTGGCCGTGGGTGCGAACTCTGCTGCACTCCGTGTTCGACCAGGCGACACCAGAAACCGTTGCTGTTCAATATGATCGGATGCTGGACGCGTTGGCCGAGAAACTGCCGAAGGTGCACGACCATCTCGATGCCGCTCGCGCCGATCTTCTCGCCTTTCACCGCGTTCCCCGAACAAATCTGGAAACAAATTTGGAGCAACAATCCGCAGGAACGTCTGAACAAGGAAATCCATAGGCGCACAGACGTCGTCGGGATCTTCCCCGACCGCCAGGCCATCATCCGCCTTGTTGGGGCCGTGCTCGCCGAGCAACACGACGAATGGATCGAAGGCCGTCGCTACCTCGGCCTGGACGTCCTGGCCCGCTCACGCGGCATCACCGAACCCACCGACGAACAGGAGACCACCCCCGCAGCACTCACCACATAACTCAGCAGAGGATCACGCGGCGACCGCCGCTACACCACTCCGCTGGACTTGACCGATCGAAGAACATCATCGATACCCCGGTCTCGACGATGTCCTCGGCGAGGTAGATCTTCTCCTGGCCGCCCACCCTGCCGGGTTGGGCCGAACCCGTAGGGTCGCAGAAGCATTGCCGCCCTTGCGGAACCGGTACAGAAGCGCCGGCCTCCATCACTCTGACCTTCGTTCACTGCGGCATATGACCCGGCAGCTCTGTGCATCGACGGATCGTAGGCATTTTCCCCATGCCCGTAGGCATTTCCCCCATGTCGCCCCGTGATGGCGATGTGGGATGTTTCAGCTGTGGTTGATGGTCGACATTATGAAACTCGCGTGGTGATCGCGTTAATTTTCGCCGTAGCACCAACAATCGCTGAGTATTCCACCTAGCCGTCGAGCTCGATGTGACCCGATCGCGAATCGGTCACCACTGGCGTACCGAAAACGGTCGGTAGGGAGGCCATCGACGGTGGCCGCCAATAGAGGTCACGGAATCAATCGGTAACTGGAACGCGGCGCAGCTATCGGCATTTTCCGTCCTGGACCGCATAACCGCCATTGCGCGGATAACCACACGGGACAGACCTACGACAAGTTTCAGGACAGAGAGGATCACGCTCGATGACGACAAGAAGCCAAGATCCGAACAGCGCGACTACACAGCACTCTGCGGCCATGCCAACGCCGCTGGACCAGCTCCTTTCAGAGGGCTGTGCGGTCGTCGCGATCGGCCCGGGAGGGGCCGCTGCGCTGAGTACGCTATACAACGAGGCGACAGAGTTCTTTCGGGCCGACGAGGCAATGAAGCTGCGGTTCGGCGTGCCGGACCGGACCAATGGCTATCGGCCGTTCGGCTACGCCCACGCGGGCGATCCAGAGAATCCGGATCTCAATGACTCGTTCCTGTACTGGAAGCATCGCCGCAACATACCGAACTGCACGGAGATCACCCCTTTCCTCGACGCGCTGGAGAACTACCGAGCGATCGCTGCGGGAATCACCACTGCCATCATCCGAGATTTGAGTGAGCATTACGGCTATCAGCGCGCGCTTCCCTTCGAGACCGCTTCACACCTCCAGCTGAACTCGTTCGGCACTCCCGCGCGGAGAGAGCTTCTTCAGACACGCCACGAGGACGCGGTCCTGATGACAGTGATTTGGACCAGCGCACCAGGTCTCGAATGCGAGGTCGACGGTGTCATGCACCCGGTCCATTTTGCACCGGACGAGGTCAGGGTCATGGCCGGCAGCATTATGACCGTGATGACCGAGGGAGAGATCCAGCCTTGCTATCACCTCGCGCGCAATACCGGAAACGCAGACCGCAAGTCCGTGATGTATTTCGTCAACCCCGACGTCGACAGACCGGTCATGCCTTTTACCGGGAACGATGCGGGTACAGGCATCCGTGACATAGTGATGGGAAATCCGAATTCGCACTTCGGACTCTCGGACGACTTCGTTTCTCCCTGAGTCTGAATCTACCCGGCGGTCGGCATCTTTTGTGACGAACCGACAATTATCGATAAATGCAGATCTCCGCGGTGTCCGATTTCGAGAAGACAGCCTCTTCGAAGATAATCGGAGACGACGTCGGACTTCGCTGGAAACTGCGCATCAGAAGTCGGATACAAGGAGCGTCGATGATTTCCTGCCCGTATAGAAAGCCTCGACTCGGCTGCGTTACAAGTGGAAGCCACTGGAACGCTGTCGCGAGTGAATACGAGCAGCACAACGTCGCCTCCCCTTGGTGCCTGGAGGGGCATTCAAATGAGGTGAAATCGTTACCACTTCCCGTACGTCCGCCGGTTCTCGATACAGTGTGCCGGACCGGCGCCGGTCTGACGCCTATGGTCAGGATTGGAATGCAAGGCGACTATCGTGAATTCGATATCTCGCCGCACATGATCGAGGATTTCCAGTAGAACAAAAAATTTACAGTGCAGCCGCACGGCGATAAAATAACACCTGCTCTCGTGGGTATCGAATACGCCCACATCTACAGCGATCAGCAGTTCTCCAGGCAGCACGAACGCGGCATTGCGGAACTGCTTAAACTATCAGCTGGACCAGGTATCAAGAAGATAGTTCTGGTCGACGACTACAGTCCAGATCCGTCATCACAATGCCTTGATATTCGGGACTTTCTGCGCAACTTGTCCCGGAGAAATGCAGCGCCGGACGTAGCGGTATTCGAATCGGAGCTCGTGCCGTATTGCGAGGCGGTGTTGGAACTGATAGCAAATAAAAAACTGAAGAAGGGGTTATCCGACTACTATGGATCACGACTAAAGTATCCCTGTTCATTGTTCGTCGCGGCCTGGTATTTATTGCGGCTGGGGTTTTTTGGGACGCCGCGCTTCGAATGTATAACCGGTTCCTCGGAGCATCTCTACACCGATAAGATCGTCACGATATTGCCGGACAGCTATATGGTGCCCGAAGCGCGTGCTCTCGAAATTATAGAGTCTACCGGCGGCTCGACCTTGCTCGAGAACATAGAACATGTCTTCTTTGCGCATCAGGAGGAGAACTATAGCGATTTCGATGACTTCGACGCGCACGAGTACGTCGAGCGAAACTATGGATGCAAGATACGCTCGGAGGACCGGCAAATTATCGAGTTCGTCACCTCCGTCCTGAGCGATATGGGAATCGCACCCGATAGTCTGCAACGTGTCGCCGATGTAGGAGTGGGTCCGAACCTCTATCCGGCCATGCTGATCAGCTCGCTCATTTCGAATGGCGGTCGTCTCGAATTGATCGACATCGGGGCGAAGAACCTCGATTACCTGGAGCAGGTGCTGAACCGGACCGATGCGGAGCAGTTGCGCACCTGGAAGATCTATGAGGATCACATCCGAGAGCTCGGCCTTCCGGCTGGTCTGAAGAAACTTTCCATAGTTTCGTCGACCACGATGGGAAGCATTTACGAACTGGAGCCGAATCGATATGACGCAGTCTTGTCATTTTTCGTCGCCGATTCAATCACGGACATGCTCAGCGAATTTGTCGAAGCCACTGACAGCCTGATGAATTCCCTACAGCCGGACGGATTGTTCGTCGTGGCTCACATGGTGGGTTCCCATGGTTACTCCGCTGGTCACCGGACATTTTTCCCGGCAGTGAATCTGACCCTGGAGAAGATAGAGGAAATCTACACGAGGTACGGCAGTTTCCGAATCCGCATGGCAACATGTGGCAGCGGGGAGGCAGTGCGTGAAGGTTACGACGGCATGGTGGTCATCGTCGGTAAGAAGTTTGCCTGACTCGATCACACGAATCGGGGACGGCAGTGTCGATCCCGCCGAAGAATGAGCGCGAATGAATGCCTACCGAGAGATTCTGACGAACCGGACAGTGCTGAATATGCTGCTTTTGGGTCTGCTGGTCCGGATCTGCGTCAATTCCCAGTTTTTGCTGCTGATACTGCATGTGCGGGACACGTTGGACTATTCCTACGGTGATGCGGGCGAGCTGAGCGCCGTAATTTTCCTGTGTATCGCCTGCAGCGCACTACATCGCGGCCCCTGGATAGATCGCTTCGGGCTGCGGCGTACTATCGGACCATCGATTCTGGTCAATGCAGTCTGTTGGACTATCGCACCATTCTCCCCATTTTCACTATTGCTTTTTCTCGGGGCGTTGTCGGGATGGTTCGACATACCTGTAATGAATATCGTGAGACAGGCCATCGTCACCGCAACGACCGAACGCGGGCGGCGGGTAGGGCTCTCTGCGGACTCCTTGATGGTGGATGTGTCGTATTTGCTCGGGCCTCCGCTGTGTGTTGCGGCGGCGAATATCTGGGGCACGACGGCGGTGATATTCGTAATCCGATTGGTGGTCTTGGGTTGCGGGGTGGCACTGTGGTTGCAGAACCCGCCGGTGCGAACCGATCCACACCAAGTGCCACGGCCCGTCCCGCGAAGACGGTGGTTGCGCCCCGACTTCCTGGCGCCGTGCCTAGCATACGCCGCAGCGGTGGCCTTCCTTTCCGCCGAGGAATTGAGTGTCATCTCGGTCATAAACAATTCTGCTGCCGATGGACAGCTTGGACTGATATTGGCCATCGGTTCGGCCGGTGGGGTGGTCGGCGGGTACGCCTACGGCGCGATCTCCACAGCCGTCTCGCCGTATCTTCTGCTGCTATACCTCGGGATCGGTGTCTTGTCCTGCGTCCTTCTATCCGATCCATTTTCGCTGGCTGTCGCCATCTTTGTCGTCGGTACGCTCGCGGGGCTCATCTTCCCAGCCTGCACCGATCGAATGAATGCTGTGACATTCGAGGAGGCACGAGGTGAGGCGATCGGCTTCAATTTCGCCACGATGTGGTTCGGCCAGGCCCTGGGAAATCTTATGGTGAGTGAGGCCGTCGACATCGGCGGGTCGACGGGAGGATTTCTATTCTCCGCTGCCATCGGTATCGGTTCGGGAATCGTACTGGGGTGGATAGCGGCCCGTGCGGCTCCCACGCGCGGCTCGCCCGACTACATTGGTCGAATACCCATCGTCGCCACGACATGGCGGATGCTCGACATGCT
>NZ_JBEZDE010000080.1:0-10432 GCF_040648115.1 Nocardia sp. NPDC049190 | reverse complement strand
ATCCGGGTGTAGATGTTGCCCGGTTCGGTGAGTCCGAATAGTGCGGCGGCGTGGGTGGTGTCGCGGAAGGTGTAGGAGGTGGTCTGGTAGATCGGCAGCGCGCGGGCGTTGGTCGTGCTGTCGGGAACCTGGCCTGCGTGGATCTGCTTGGTCTCGAAAGACCACTGCGACGGGTCGTTCGCGCCCGCACTGGACTCGGTCATGGTGTGCTCCAAAAAGGTGTTCGCCGGTACTCAGGGCTATCGGTGTGTGGGTGCGGAACAACGACACATGTCGGCGACCTCCTGATGCGCGCTTGCTTCCGGCTTTCGGAAGCCAGGTCATCACCCGGAGCACCCCACCGCAGCTGGAGGGTTGCCGTCCAGCGAGCCGGGGCTTCGCGCTGGCACTCATGACCTTGTCGCATCATAGCTGGCAGGCGGTCCGCGGCCGAAATCCTTCGCCGAACCCACTGGCCATCGGTGGTTCGCTTGCCGCAGCAGGCGCGCATGAACTCGTCGAAGGGCTCTGTGCAGTTGAGGCGTTCCGCCTCGTGCACCGGCGGTGGACGACGTCCCGGGCGGCGTCACTGTGACGGTGCGCCTCGGGTGGGAAGATGTCGTCTACCTACCAATCGGTAACCATCGCGGCCCCGCTCACTCGGGGGGCTGCCTGCGCGCGGGGGTCCGCATAAGCAGTACGCTTGTCTTGTTTGCACCCGAGTCTCGCGGACAACGCGGGGCATATACGTTGTCTGTTGGAACAGCTGGGGTCCGCTCACAAGCGTGTTCGCCTGGCCGTGCAATAAAGGCACCATCCTAGGAGGACACGAAGATCCATGTCCAAGATCAAGGTTGAAGGCACCGTCGTCGAACTCGACGGCGACGAGATGACCCGGATCATCTGGCAGTTCATCAAGGACAAGCTGATCCACCCGTACCTCGACGTGAACCTCGAGTACTACGACCTCGGCATCGAGTACCGGGACAAGACGGACGACCAGGTCACCGTCGACGCCGCCAACGCCATCAAGCAGCACGGCGTCGGTGTGAAATGCGCCACCATCACCCCGGATGAGGCGCGCGTCGAGGAGTTCGGCCTCAAGAAGATGTGGCGGTCGCCGAACGGCACCATCCGCAACATTCTGGGCGGCACGATCTTCCGTGCGCCGATCATCATCTCCAATGTGCCGCGCCTGGTGCCGGGCTGGACCAAGCCGATCATCATCGGTCGTCACGCCTTTGGCGACCAGTACCGCGCCACCGACTTCAAGGTGTATCAGGCGGGCACGGTCACCGTGACCTTCACCCCGGACGACGGTAGTGAGCCGATCCAGCACGAGGTCGTGAGAATGCCCGAGGACGGCGGCGTCGTGCTGGGGATGTACAACTTCAAGAAGTCCATCGAGGACTTCGCGCGGGCCTCGTTCAACTACGGCCTGCAGCAGAATTACCCGGTCTACCTCTCCACGAAGAACACCATCCTGAAGGCCTACGACGGCATGTTCAAGGACACCTTCCAGGAGATCTTCGACGCCGAGTTCAAGACGCAGTTCGACGCGGCGGGTCTCACCTACGAGCACCGCCTGATCGACGATATGGTCGCCTCCTCCATGAAGTGGGAGGGCGGCTATGTCTGGGCGTGCAAGAACTATGACGGCGATGTGCAGTCCGACACGGTGGCGCAGGGCTTCGGCTCCCTCGGTTTGATGACCTCTGTGCTGTTGACTCCGGACGGGCGCACCTGTGAGGCCGAGGCCGCGCACGGCACCGTCACGCGGCACTACCGCCAGCACCAGCAGGGCAAGCCGACCTCGACCAACCCGATCGCGTCGATCTTCGCCTGGACCCGTGGCCTCGAGCACCGGGGCAAGTTGGACAACACCCCCGAGGTCATCGGCTTCGCCCAGACCTTGGAGGACGTCGTCATCAAAACCGTCGAGGGCGGCCAGATGACCAAGGACCTCGCGCTGCTGGTCGGCGGGGATCAGGGCTACCTGAGCACCGAGGAGTTCCTCGGAGCGCTGGACGCCAACCTGGCCCGCGCGCTGCGCTGAGCCGACCCGGCGCCTAACGTCTCGGCGTCGAACTGCGGGGCCGAGCCGCGTTGCTCGGCCGACTCCGGCGCTGGGGTGCGAGCCCAGCGCCGGGCCGAACGGAATCGGGCACCCGCCCCACCTGCGGTGGAACGGGTGCCCGGACTGTTCTCGCGATCGGTTCCGGCTCGCCTCGGCGCTGCCGCCCGCGTCGGCGTCGGCGCGGGCGCAGCCCGCCGACCTGTTGCCCCAGTCGTCAGCGAAACCGCGGGATCGGGAACTGGTCGGTGCATCGGCCTGCCGGTGACGCTCCCTTTGCGCGACGCCGATGCGGTGATTGCTCGGGGGCCGAATACCTGCTCGATCCCTTGGGAAATCCTCCGATTACGGCATCGAGTGCATCAGCCGTGTCGAGACAGACCACCGTGCGTCGCTACCTCGCAACTGTGATCAGGCTTCGGTCCGCGCGGTACCGGCTCACGCCCGAGCGGCGTAAGTCCGAGTAGCCGCGCTGAAGGACGGTTCCACGGTCGGGGCAGGCCGCGGAACCGATCGCAGTGCGCCGCTGTTCGGTGTGCTCGCCCGCGCAGCGGGTGTCGGCCGGGCGGGCGCGCGGGTGTTGCCGATGCGGTGTCCGCCGCTCGGTGATGCGACGTTGCCAGAAGTTTTCCGCTATCGGATCAAATTGCCCGGCAACGGATCTCGGCACCGCCTGGAGAATCGGGTTGCCTCGACCATGCGGTCGGTGTGCCGAGGGCGTGCCGACCCGGCGCGGTTTCTGTCGCCCCGGTCGTGTCCGCGACGTGTTCGATATCGGCGGAATGGTGGCAGAACTCACGTTTGCCCGGCAAGCGAATTCGCCCACCGGGCGGTTACATAGGCGTGTGAATCCAGTAGCCACTCGTGTGCCCGAAGTTTCCAACGAGGTCGATCGAACGCGGTGGCATCTCCCCGCCATGCTGGCGCTGGCACTCGGCGGATTCGGTATCGGCACAACCGAATTCGTCACGATGGGTTTGCTACCCGAGTTGGCCTCCGCCATGCACATCTCCGAGCCGACTGCGGGCCACGCGGTGTCGGCCTACGCGCTCGGGGTGGTCATCGGCGCTCCGGTGATCGCCGCGCTCTGTGCGCGGGTTGCGCGCAAACGATTACTCGTCGGGCTGATGATCGGGTTCACGCTGGGTAGCGTGGCAACAGTCGTGGCGCCCTCGTTCCAGACATTGGTGCTCGCGCGGTTCGTCTCCGGTTTGCCGCATGGCGCCTACTTCGGCGTCGCTTCGCTGGCCGCCGCCTCGCTCGCCCCGGCGGGGCAGCGGGCCAAAGCGATTGCCGCCGTGATGCTGGGGTTGAGCGGCGCCAATGTCGTCGGTGTTCCCGCTGCTACCTGGCTCGGACAGCACCTCGGCTGGCGCGATGCGTTCATCGTGGTCGCGGTGATCGGTCTCGCTACCGTCGTGGCTCTGTTCCGTTTCGTTCCCGAACTCACCGGCGTCAAGGCGACCAACCCGATGACCGAACTGGGCGCGCTGCGTCGCCCGCAGGTGTTGCTGACCCTGCTGGTCGGCGCCGTCGGCTTCGGCGGCATGTTCGCCGTCTACACCTACATCGCCACCACGCTCACCGACGTCGCGGGCATGCGGGTCGGACAGGTGCCGCTGGTGCTGATGCTGTTCGGCGTCGGCATGGTGGTCGGCAATATCGTCGGTGGCGTGCTCACCGACCGCGGCGTGGACAGCTCGATCTTCACCATCATGATCGCGATGGCGGTCATTCTCGCCGGATTCGTCGCCGCCGCGCACAACCCGTATGCCGCGGCCGTCGGCGCGTTTTTGGTCGGCGGCTCGGGAGCCGCGCTCGGTCCCGCCTTGCAGACCCGCCTGATGGACGTCGCCGCCGACGCCCAGACGCTCGCCGCCGCCCTGAACCACGCCGCACTGAACATGGCCAATGCCGCGGGCGCCTGGCTCGGCGGAATCGTCATCGCGGCCGGCTTCGGCTACACCGCCCCCGCCGTCGTGGGTGCCTGCCTCGCCATCCTCGGCATCTTTCTTTTCACAGCGACCGTCTCCCTCGCCCGCCGCTGACCGGAGTGCGAGTGGCACCTCGGCGAGGCTGAGCCCGAACCGGGAATGCCCGGTCGCGGCGCGCTGCTTGACGTAACGTACAGGTCTGTATGTAAACGTAGGATCGGCGGATGGCCAAGGGTGTTGTCGTGAAGCAGCAGCGTCGGACTCAGGAGCAGCGCAGCACCGAGATGCGCACCCGGCTGCTGGACGCGACGGTCGACTGCCTGGTCGAGTACGGGTATGCGGGGACGACGACGCCTCGGGTGGCCGAACGAGCGGGGGTGACGCGCGGGGCTCAGGTGCACCACTTCGGTTCGAAGACCGACCTGGTGGTAGCGGCGATCAGTCATTTGGCGCAGTTGCGCGCCGAGACCGCGATGCGGGAGATGCCCGTGGTCGAGGGCGGTGCGGATCCCGTCGTGGCGGCGCTGGAATTCCTGTGGGAATTGCACCAAGGCCCGCTGTTCATCGCGACCGTCGAATTGTGGGTGGCCGGGCGGACCGATCCGGTCCTCGCCGCCGCGATGGGAAGGGTCGAGCCGTTCGTCAACAACGCGGTGCTGATGGCGGTCGCCCGGTTCGTGCCCGACGATGTGCGCCGCAAGGAGGCGCGCGACGTCATCTACACCGCGATGGACGCGTTGCGCGGCATCCTGATCGCCAATTTCATCGAACCGGATGCCGAACGCGCCCATCGCCGTTGGCGCCGCGCCTGTGTGCACCTGCGCGAGATCGCGGATGTCGCCCTCGCGGCCCGTCCCGCCGAGCGGTCGTCGCGCTCGAATCGAGATTGAACGCGCGGTCCCTCGTGTCTGGATCGGCGAGGCCCTCCGTGCGCCGAATCCACCTCATATCAGGCGCAGCGGAAACTACATACACATCTCGCTGTATGTAGTAGATGAGTGCGTAACCGCCAGGTTGTTCCGGTCGTTCGGTCGTAGCGGCGCCCCACTCTTGCGTACTTACATACATCTTTGTATGTTTGTTTCGGCTCGATCCTGACGGTCGCCCGCGACCGTTGCCACTCGGGCGGCGGCTCGCCGAGGCAGGCGCAATCTGAGGAGTTCGATGGCGAAGAAGGTGTATGTCGTCGGCGTCGGCATGACGAAGTTCGAGAAGCCGGGACGTCGCAAGAACGAGGACGGCAGCGACTGGGACTATCCGCAGATGGCCGCGGAAGCGGGAAACAAGGCGCTCGCGGACGCGGGTATCTCCTACGACCTGGTGCAGCAGGCATACGTCGGCTACGTCTACGGCGAATCCACTTCGGGGCAGCGCGCCGTCTACGAACTCGGTCTGACCGGTATCCCGGTGATCAACGTGAACAACAATTGCTCCACCGGCTCGACGGCGTTGTATCTCGCGGCGCAGGCGATCAGGGGCGGGCTGGCCGACTGCACGCTGGCACTGGGCTTCGAAAAGATGCAGCCGGGCTCGCTCGGCTCCACCTGGGACGACCGCGAGCAGCCGCTGGCCAGGCACATCATGGCACTCGCCGAGATCTCCGAGGTGTTGTTTCCGGTGGCGCCATGGATGTTCGGCGCCGCGGGCCGGGAACACATGAAGCAGTACGGCACCACCGCGGAGCATTTCGCGAAGATCGGCTACAAGAACCACCGACACTCGGTGCACAACCCGTACTCCCAGTTCCAGGACGAGTACACCCTCGATGACATCCTCGGCTCGCGGATGATCTACGACCCGCTCACCAAGCTGCAGTGCTCGCCGACCTCCGACGGGTCCGCGGCGGTGATTCTCGCCGGCGAGGATTTCGTGAACTCCCACGATCTGGCGTCGCAGGCGGTGCAGATCGTCGGCCAAGTGCTGACCACCGACTTCGCCTCGACCTTCGACGGCACCGCCAAGAATCTCATCGGCTATGACATGAACGTCCAGGCTGCCGGGAAGGTCTACCAGCAGGCCGGGCTCGGCCCGGAAGACTTCCAAGTCATCGAACTGCACGACTGCTTCTCGGCCAACGAGTTGCTGTTGTACGAAGCCCTCGGCCTGTGTGGCGAGGGCGAGGCAGGACAGCTGATCGACGCCGACCAGACCACCTATGGCGGCAAGTGGGTCGTGAACCCCTCCGGCGGTCTGATCTCCAAGGGACACCCGCTGGGCGCCACCGGTCTGGCGCAATGCTCCGAACTGACCTGGCAGTTGCGCGGCGCCGCCGGCCGGCGACAGGTCGACCACGTCACCGCCGCGCTCCAGCACAACATCGGCCTCGGCGGCGCCGCGGTCGTCACCGCCTACCAGCGCGCCGACCGCTGAATCCGGTTCCGCCGCAGACGAACTCGACGAGGAACAGAACCCATGGGACATATCGAAGCCACCAAGGATGTCAATGCGACCCCCGCCGCACTGTGGGCGGTCGTCTCCGACCCACAGACCTGGGACAAATGGTTCACCATCCACGAACGCTTTCTGGAGGAGCCGCCCGCAGCGCTGAGCGAGGGCGCCAGGCTGGTCGCCAAGATCGTGATGCTCGGCATGGCGAACAAGCTGGAATGGACCATCCTCTCGGTTGCCGCTCCGAACACACTGACTCTCGGCGGCGTCGGCATGGCCGGGGTGAAGACCGAATTCACCTTCGACATCCGACCCAAGGGCGAGGGAAGCACGATCCTGGTGTCCGGCGACTTCGAGGGCGCGCTGATCAAGGGCGCGCTCGGCAAAGCGGTCGAAAAGGACGGCCGCACGCAGTTGGACCGGTCGCTCGATCAGCTCGACGCACTGGCCTCGGCATGAGCACCGACACCAGCGCCGCCCGCGTCGTCGAGTTCGACGACGCCGGCTTGGAAATCTGGTGTGATGAAGAATGTTTCGAGGTCACCGGCGCGCGCATCGCGGAATACGCCGCCGCGACGAACGATCCGATCGCGGCGCACCGGGCCGGCGAAGTGGCCGCGCCGATCTTCGGCATCGTTCCGGTCTTCGAGGCCATGATGATGCCGGTGATCGACGTCGCGCCGATGGATATCTTCGGCCGGGTTGTGCACGGAGAGCACGACTTCCACTTCCACCGCGCGATCCTGCCCGGGGACCGGCTGGTATCGCGCGCCAAGGCGATCGGCTATACCAGCCGCGCCACCGGGACGGCCATCACCCTCCGCATCGACTGCCGCACCGACGCGGGTGAGCTGGTCAACGAGCAGTATCTGACCGCTTTCTTCCGCAATATCGATGCGGGCAAGACGATCGGAGCGCTCGCCCCGGCGCACAAGTTCGATGCGACCCTCCGGGCCCGGGAGCCGATCGCCGTCGTGCCCCAGCACGTCGACGACGACCAGACCTTCCGCTACGCACCGGCCGCCGGCGATCCGGTGCCGTTGCACTTGGACGAACAGGTGGCCGAGGACGCCGGGCTGCCCGGCATCATCGCGCACGGGCTGTGCACCATGGCCTTCGCATCGTGGGCGGTGCTCACCGAGGTGGCGGGTTCGGATGTGCGTCGGCTGAGGCGATTCGCGGTGCGCTTCGCCGAGCTGGTCTTCCCTGGTGACGATCTGCAGACCCGTATCTGGACGACCGGCTCGGCCGGCGGTGTGACCACCTACGCGTTCGAGACCGTCCGCGGCGAGGACATCGTGCTCACCGACGGGCTCGCCGAGATCACGGACTGACTCCGCCGGCGTCGCGGCGCCGCACCCTCGATCGCCGGATTCGGCCGGCACGGACCTCAGGAGACAACACATGGGCGTACTGACCGGGCGGATCGCCGTCGTCACCGGCGCTGGCCGCGGTATCGGCCGCGAGCACGCGCTGCTGTTCGCGAAGGAAGGCGCCGCCGTGGTCGTCAACGACCGCGGCGGAAGCAACGCGGGTGAGGGCACCGACATCGGTCCCGCGCACGAGGTGGTACGGGAGATCATCGCCGCGGGCGGCACCGCGATTGCCGACACCGGCGACATCGCCACCTGGGCCGGCGCGAAAAATCTGGTCGACCGGGCGGTTTCGGAGCTGGGTGGGCTCGATATCGTGGTCAACAACGCGGGCATCCTGCGAGATGCGTTCCTCGCTGGCATGGACGAGGCGCAGTGGGACACGGTGATCGAGGTGCACCTCAAAGGCCACGCCGCGGTGCTGCACCATGCCGCCGCGTATTGGAAGCAACAGTCCAAGGCGGGCAATCAGCCCGATGCCGCGGTGATCAATACCGCGTCGGCCTCCGGCACCACCATGCCCAACGCGGGTCAGGGCAACTACGGCGCGGCCAAGGCGGGGATCGCGGCGCTGACCCTGGTCGCCGCCGACGAGCTGGCGCGCTATGGCGTGCGGGTCAACGCGATCGCGCCGATCGCGCGCACCCGGCTGACCCTGGCCACCCCCGGCATGGGCGAGTTCATGGCCGCCGAGGCGGAAGCCGTGGCAGACGGCGGCTTCGACACCTTCAGTCCCGCCAATATCTCGCCGCTGGTCGCGTACCTGGCCTGCGACAAGTGCCCGCTCACCGGCAAGGTGTTCGCGGTGCAGGGTGGCGCCATCTCCGAGCTGGCCGGTTGGCACGATGTGAAGACCATCGAGACCGAGGGGCCGTGGCTGATCGACGACATCGCCGCCCGGCTGCCCTGACCTCGCGCGAACGTTAGGAGATCGACGATGTTCGAATGGTCCGAGACCGATGTGCTGATCCGCGATGCCGTGCGGGCGTTCATCGACAAGGAGATCCGCCCCAATCTGGACGCGCTCGACAGCGGTGCACAGCCGCCGTACCCGATCATCCGCAAGCTGTTCAGTCAGTTCGGCATCGATGCCATGGGCGGTGAAGCGGTGGACAAGATGCTGGCCAGGCAGCGGGCCGCGCAGGCGCTCAGCGTGGGCGAGTCGAGGCCGCAGCAGAAGACGAAGCGGTCCGGCGCCAGCCCGTTCGCCGGACAGGAATCGCTGATGGCGGTGCTCATCGGCGAGCTGTCCGGGGTGTGCATGGGTCTGGTCACGGCGATGGGCGTGAGCATCGGTCTCGGCGCCACCACCATCATGTCGCGTGGCACGTTGGCACAGCAGGAGCGCTGGTTGAAGGACATCGTCACCATGACGAAAGTCGCGGCCTGGGCGATCACTGAGCCGGATTCCGGCTCGGACGCGTTCGGTGGCATGCGGACCACTGTCAAGCGTGACGGTGCGGACTACATCCTCAACGGGCAGAAGACCTTCATCACCAACGGCCCCTATGCCGATGTGATGATCGTGTACGCCAAGCTCGACGACGGATCAGGCGGCGACACGCGTGAACGCAAGGTGCTGACGTTCGTACTGGATCAGGGAATGCCAGGGCTTACACAAGGCAAGCCCTTCAAGAAAATGGGCCTGCACTCCTCACCGACCGGCGAACTGTTCTTCGACAACGTCCGGGTCGGCCGGGACCGGCTGCTCGGTGAGACCGAGGAGCACACGGGCGGCGACGGCAGGAACAGCGCCCGCGCCAGCTTCACCGCCGAGCGGATCGGCGTCGCTTTCATGGCGTTGGGCATCATCAACGAATGCCGCCGACTCTGTCTGGAATACGCCAGAAGTCGCAAGCTCTGGGGCCAGGAGATCGGACGGTTCCAGCTGGTCCAACTGAAGCTGGCGAAGATGGAGATCGCGCGGATCAACGTGCAGAACATGGTGTTCAACACGCTGGAGCGCGGCAGGGCAGGCAAGCCGCCGACACTCGCCGAGGCCTCCGCGATGAAGCTCTACGCGTCCGAAGCGGCCACCGAGGTCGCCATGGATGCGGTGCAGCTGTTCGGCGGCAACGGCTATATGACCGAGTACCGCGTGGAACAGCTCGCGCGCGACGCCAAGTCCCTGATGATCTACGCAGGTAGCAATGAGATCCAGGTGACACACATCGCAAAGGACCTACTCGCGCCGTAATTCCCGAGTGACGTACTCGACCGATACCGCTCAGCAGCGGCTTCCGAGCGAAGTGAACTCGAGCGTTCTCTGCCCGCGTCCATCATCGGTCCGCGCCTGGGAAATGCCGCAGATTCCACGCTGACGCGCCCGATCGAGCTGAACTCCAGCTTCCGAGCGACGTGAACTCGAGCGTTGCCCGTCCGCGTCCATCAGTGGGCCGCGAACCACCCGCAGGCGCGGCCATATCGAACACCGCCGCGAACGCACACTGCTACGAACTCCGCACCGATCCCGCTTACCAGCGGCTTCCGAGCGAAGTGAACTCGAGCGTTCTCTGCCCGCGTCCATCAGCGGTCCGCGCCTGGGAAATGCCGCAGATTCCACGCCAACGCGCCCGATCGAGCTGAACTCCAACTTCCGAGCGAAGCGAGACCGAGCATTGCCCGTTCGCGGCCCGGCTCGCGTCCGAGCGACCGCTGCGCACGCGACGAAGTCGCAAGCAGCG
>NZ_JBEZDE010000079.1:0-10516 GCF_040648115.1 Nocardia sp. NPDC049190 | reverse complement strand
GCGATGAAACGCGAACTCATGGCGGCGTCGGGGTTATTCGGTGTGGCTTTGGTTCCCTGCCGCCACGACACCTCCCGTGTAGCGTCGGCTCCAGCGGCGAGCACGAGGTCTTGGCAGCTGGATTTCGGTACTCGATACCGGGCGGTGAAGGGTCGGCCGGGGCCGACACGTTCGGGGGTCTCGGGCACGGCGTCGGCGGGGTAGACGCTGGCAGCGGCCTTGACTGCCACCACGTAGGGCAGTGCGCGGGCGGTGAGTCGAGCGCGGAATCCCCCGCACTCGCCGTAACCGGCGTCGGCGACCAGCACCGGCGGAGGCCGGCGACCCCATCCCAGGAGTTGGTCGATCATCTCCACCGCCATCTCCCATTTCGGGCGGTGCCGCTCATCGTCGGGTATCGCCGAGCGCGCCCGGCGTGCCGCGAGGGCTGCCGCGGCGTCAGGGTCCTCGACACACGCGTCGTCCCAGCTTTCAGGCATGAACAACCGCCAGTTCAGCGGGCACGACGCCGTGTCGGAGGCGGCGTGCACGCTGACCGCGATCTGACAGTTACCGACCTTGCCCAACGTGCCGGAATACTGCCGGGCCACGCACGGCGAATTCTTGCCGTCCTTACCGAACCCGGTGTCATCGACCACCCACGCCTCCGGGTCGATCAGCTCGCACGCCTTGCCCGACAACACCATTCGCACCGGCTCGACCTTCCACGGCGAGCTGGTCACGAACTGCTGCAACCTCTGATGATCCACACCGAGGCGCTGCGCCATCGGCTGCATCGACTTGCGCCCACCACTCAACATCAACCCACGCGCATACACCCCCGCCGTCGCCACCCTGTCAATGCGCACCAACGACGAGAACACCTCACCTACAAAAGAATCGAACTGTTCATCGACATCGACCAGGGCTGCGGCATCCACCCCGGCATCGTCTCGAGAATCACGCCGAATCTCGAGCTGACACACCCCCTCGTGAGCAACCTAACAAAATACTACTAGGAGTAATTCATCGCAACCAGAGCACGATCGCAGCGATGGTGAGTTCTGCGTTGTAGTAGGCGGCACGTTCGGCGTAGCGGGTGGGCAGGCCACGGAACGGTTTGAGCCGGTTGAAGCAGCGTTCGACCACGTTGCGTTGCTTGTAGACCTCATGGTCGAACTCCGGTGGCCGGCCCGCACCACACTCGAATCGACCGAGAGGACCCACTCGACCTCACCGATCGAGTCGTCCTTGACGATCACTTCGTCGAGGATCTTCTGCCAGGTCCCATCAGTAGTCCAGGTCCGCAGCCACTCGTGTGCGGTTTTCCACGGCCCGCACCGTTCGGGCAGGTCACGCTACGGTGCGCCGGTGCGTAGTTCCACAGAACTCGCGTAGATCACCTGCCGGTGACCACGCCACCGCCGTCCACGACCGGAGACCGGCAACATCGGCCCAATCCGAGCCCATGCCTTATCGGTCAATTCACCATTCACCACGACCAACCACGCCTCACCAGCTAACACCAACCACCACAACGAATTACAGGAGTTCCTAGGCAGATGTGCGCCAAGATCGCACGGCGCACGAGTCTCGCAGGCGGTCGACGGCGTAGCCGATCCGATCAAGGTTGTCGCCTCTCCGGTCGAGGCCGGCACGGTGGAGATGACGTTGAGCGTCTTACGGAGTTCCTTCATCGTCATTTCGCCGCCGTGCACGATGACCGAGCGCAGGTTGTAGAGCTGCTCGAGATCTTCGAACAACGTCTGCGCGAGATCATCGTCGCTGGCGAGCAAGGCGGCCACCCGCGAGCACAGGCGCAGTGTCAGCCCTTCGCCTTCCTTAGCGGCGATCATCACCCCTCCAGGGCGGTGGCGAGTTGGACCAGCTGCTCGGTGTAGCGCGTGGCGTGGTCGAGGTCGGTGAAGTTCCGCAACGCCTGGCGGAACGAAGGTCCAGAATTCGTCGCCGCTGGTCTTATGCGCGGGTATCCACCCGCGACCAGTCCACAGACCATCAGATTGATGCCCTGCACGCCGCCGGTGTTGCGGTGGAGGACCTGTTCGTCGAAAAGGGTCAGCGGCAAGCTCTCTTCCCGCCCACAGCTCGACGCACTGCTGGCCAAGCTGCAACCTGGCGACCAGGTGGTGGTCACCCGGCTCCGGCGTATCGGCCGCACCCACGCACGACATCGACTTCGTCGTGCTGGAACAGGGCATCGACACCTCCACCCCGGGCGGACGGTTGATCTTCCACTTCTGCGCCGCCTGGCCGAGTACGACCGCGAACTCATCGTCGAGGGCACCCTCGACGGTCTCGCCGCCGCAAAAGCCCGCGGTCGGGTCGGTGGTCGGCCCCGCGCCCTGTCAAAGCTCCAACTCGACCAGGCCCAGCGCATGTACGACGAAGGCAACCTCACCATCGATCAAATCGCCGACAGGTCGCTCCACCCTCTACCGGCAGCTCGGTGCCCATGAGGGTGACTGTGCCGCCCTGGTCATCTATCGAAACGGCAAACCCAAGGTCAATCCGGACACCAACCGCCGCTACGACGAGACGAAGCAATCGGAAAAGGTGCAACTCGACGCCGACCCGGAAATGGCGGCCCATCGCCGCAGCGCGGCGCCCGAAGCTCAAGGCCATCGTCGACGGTGTGGTCACCGGGTCCGCGCCGTCGACCCGCGAGGCAGTGGCACGAAGACGACCGCGGCTATGCCGACGTACCAGTCACCAAACCACTGACCGACATCCAGATCGCCAAACAGCGGCCTGCTCTCGAACCTCAGCCCGGCGAATCGCGCCCCCGCGCCAAAGGCGAACTCCGCGAGTACATTCCGCTCTGATCCCGCTTGCGGCTGATGACACGATCCTTATTATATCGAGTTGCTCAACCGGCGACCGCACGTCGGATACCTCAACGATTCGGCCAGCCTGCTTGAGGCCGGGGGAGTGATCGGAGATTTCAAGCCCGACCGCAAACCAACCGGCATCGGCATTCAGTCCTCGGGTGTCTCACCCCAGTCAGGTACGCACCCGCTACAGCGGCTATCACCGGATGGCCCGTAAAACAATCGAACCGAACATCAACGATGCAGCTTTACGAGCACGTGGCTTATCGAGTATAGGTTGGTCGCACTGGAACGATCGGGGCTGTTGCGGCAATGAAAAAGATCGCATAGCGAACAGTGGCAATTCCATTGCATTGAACGTGAGACAGTCGCGCCTATCAGCTCGGCGCTGGTGCATCGGTTCGGCGGGGACAGAAACCGATGACTGCGGATCGGCGACGACAACTGGCCCAGTTGAGTTCGGCGGCATTGGCTCTTTTCCGCGCCCGCAACGCCATATACGTTCTGCGATATCAGATGAAAATGCGGCACCGCCCAAACGAGATTTGAACTATCGAGACAAACTAGATTGGTTGCTGTCGAGCAGCAGTGATACTGCGAAACGAACACGATATCCATCGACTGCGCGAAACAGTTGCTAAAATTCCCGAAACAGATATGACGAAAATATTGATATTGCAAGCATAATTCTCCGACGATGCGGATGTTTCTTTGCTTGAGAAAGCAGAAATATCCGCCCCAATAGAATGAATTCGGAATAGAATTCGGAACCGGGCCGGTCGACGCCATAATTCACTCCGATCCCCCAAAGAAGATCGATTGGTCGGATTGTGTGCGCAGATGAATCTCTTTGAATTCCTCGTCGACAAACGTCGGAGTCCACGCGGCAAAGACGCGCTCGGCAGCGTGCCCGCGGCTTTTGGTCGCCTCGCCGGTCTGGAGGAGGCGATTCACCGGTATCTGGCACGGTGCCGTGGCGGCAATCCAGATCCTGCGCGCCGGCGACGGCACCGTGAAATCCGCTACGGCCCAGCGCGTCTGACCGAAAGCCCAATAGATCAGGAGCGACCATGACCGGCCACGCGCAGCCCGCAGTGGATATCGAAGATATTCGACAACTGTTCGCCGGCGTCTTGGAGGTGACTGCCTCCGAGGTGACCGATGACGCGGACTTTGCTGAAGAACTCGACGTCAACTCGTTGACCATGCTCGAGATCGCCGATCGGCTGGACGAGCGATACGGCATCGAGTTGCCGATCGGCGAGTTCATGGCGCTCAGTTCGCTCAGCGAGGTGCGAGACCTCGTCGACCGGCTGCTCAGAGCGCGGACAGCCGACATCCAGCCGGAAACCCGAGGGTGGAAGATCTTGTGACCATTCCAGAATCGCTGCGGATCGATCCCGCGGTCGACCCGCTGACCGTGGTGTCACGACTCGCGGGATCGGGCCAGTTCGGTGATTACGTCGTCTACGAACGACCAGGTCGGTGGGTCTTCGCGGCATCGCCAGTCGGCCGTGTGGAGCTCGACACCAGTGAGGTGCAGTTGAACTCCGCCGCGCTCTCCACGCGTCGGCGGTGGACCGGTCGGCCGGTGGAGGCGCTGGCGCGGGCGGTCGAGTCGCTGCGGGTCGGTTGCGGCGCCGGCGCCTCGGGCACCGCCTACGGATGGATCGGATTCGAATCGTGTGCCTACTCGTTTGGTGCCGAACGTTATCTCACGCGCGGCCTCCGACTGGCGCACTTGATCATTCCACGTATCGAGGTCACTGTCACCGAATCGACGGTGACCCTGAGCGGTGCGACAGAGGCCGAGGCGGGCATGATCGAAACATTGCTCGAGTCACCTGCGGAGCCGCTGCCGGTGGCACACCATCCCATCGACATTCATGCTGATCCAAGCGAATTTCGTACGCGGGTCGCGACTGCCGTCTCCGAGATTCTGGCGGGTGGTTACCAGAAGGTGATCTTGTCGCGCCGAGTGGAATTGCCTTTCCGCGTCGACATGCCCGCCAGCTATCGCCTGGGTCGGATGCACAACACTCCCGCCCGGTCGTTTCTGCTGCGGCTCGGCGAGACGGCGGCTGCCGGTTTCAGCCCGGAGCTGGTGGTCTCGGTCGACAGTGCGGGCATCGTCACCACAGAGCCGCTCGCGGGGACCAGAGCTCTGGGGCGCGGTACAGGAGTCGACCGTGCCGCCCGTGCGGACCTGGAGTCCGATCCGAAGGAGATCGTGGAGCATGCAATCTCGGTGAAAACCTCGTTCGCCGAGATGGTTTCGGTATCCGAGCCCGGCTCGCCAGCGGTATCGGATTTCATGGCTGTCCGCGAGCGGGGGAGCGTCCAGCACCTGGCATCCACCGTGCGTGGCAGATTGACACGTAATCGGACTAGCTGGGATGCGCTGGAGGCGTTCTTTCCATCGGTTACCGCGTCGGGGATCCCCAAGCCTGCTGGTGTCGATGCCGTGTTCCGTCACGACGACAGCCCGCGGGGCCTGTATTCCGGCGCGGTGGTGGCGGTCTCGGACGATGGTTCGATGGAGGCGGCCTTGATATTGCGTGCGGTGTATCAGAGTGGCAGCGCCGCGTGGTTGCGGGCGGGGGCGGGCATTGTCGGACAATCTCATCCCGATCGTGAATTCGAGGAAACCTGCGAGAAGCTCGCCAGCGTTGCTCCCTATCTCGTGCTTGCCTGACAGTGACTAATAATCCGGTGGCGTCGCTCATCGCCGATGATCTTGGCCAGGCGTGTCGGATCGCGGTGACGGGACGGTAGGTCGTCGATTGTCGAGCGCAGTAGGGCGTCGGTTTGTCGACTTCGACAAGCGGAGTCACCGTGTATCCCACGACGACGCCGTCCGGGCGCTCACGCATTTGGAATGGGAGCGCGGGAACATACCGGTGCTGAGATCGTGTCTCACGTCGCGGTAGGTCGTTGAAGGTGTGTAGTAATCAGTTGTGCTGCATGATGTCTGGTCGTGGTCGATGTTGTGTCGCAGCGTTTGGTGCCGGATGGGTTGTGGGCGCTGGTCGAGCCGTTGTTGCCGAAGTTCGTGGCCCGTGCCCAAGGCCGAGGTACCGCGCCAGTCGATTTCGCCGAGGATGGTGGATTTCAGTTCCAGGTAACTGGTTTCGATCGACCAGCGGGCATGGTAGAGAGCCACCAGTTCGCTTGCCGGGTATCGTTTCTCGTCGGTCAGGGTGGTGATCAGCAGGTAGCGTTCGCTGCGGCGGGGCCCACCGGCCTGGTGGACGACGATAGTCGCGACGATCACCCGCACGGTCGTGGCGCCGATCCGTGAAAGCCACGAGTTGTCACCGCAGCGGCGGATCACCGGAAGTCTCCGGTTGGTCTTGCAGCGGAACAGCAGGTCCGCACCGTTGCCGGCGACCTGGTCGATCAACGTGGCGACCGCGAAGTTGCGGTCGGCCATAAGCAGCATGCCCGTGCGTAGGCATCCCAGCAGGCGTGGCGCGTAGCTGGTCTCGCCGATGCGGTCGGTCCCGAACACCGCGTCGATCAACCGACACCGCGACAGCCTGACCAGCGAAGGTTCCGGTTTTCAACACGAAACCCGTGAGAACCTGCCGGTGGCGGGCAGTCGCGGTCTGAATGTTGTCGCCGCCAACCCCGTTGCCGGACATGACACCGCAGGCCCAGCCTTGGCGTCACGACTGACCGAACATGCGGCGTTACGGCCAGTGCCCGAGCGACGGCTCAGGCCCGACCTCGCAGCAGCCTGCCACTCCACCCTGACATGTCTATCATCTACTACCGGCCGCGACGCCCCTGGCAGAGCTACCCGTCACACCAGGTCAGCAGCGGCAACAGCGCGTCCGACTGGTATCAACGCAAGCTCGCCGGTCAGGAGAAGTACGACGCCGAGCGCAACCGCGCCGCGGTCACCGACACTCTCGCCGATCGGGGCACGGATACAGACGCGGCCGCCGTGGCCGACCACCTGCGGAACCTGGCCACCGTGCCGGAGGGGGCCGCGTACCTGGACGAGTTCGGCCCCACTATGGCGCAAGTTGCTCGCGGTGGCCACCGAGTTGCACCTGACACGTGTGGACCGGCTCTCTCGGAAGGCTCTACAGGAACAGGTGCTCATGCAAGCCATCTCCGCAAGGAAAATAATCGAGGGCTGGCGGGTTTTGGTCACCCCAGTCGAGGGAGAGGTTTTCCGTGGCGTGGTCGATGGCGTATTTCCGGGGTGCGCTCGGTGGGGTGATCAAATCGCCACACCCCCACAGAGCGGGAATCACCCGGTGACCTGCGGCAGGGCTAAAAAGGAGGCTGCGCTAGTCGGGAGGACACCGCCGCCCCGGGGGCAAAGAAGGCACCCAACCCGATCGTATCTCATGCGTGCGGAACACGGAAACCCCGACAGAGTCTGGTACATGAGACCGCCCGGACCCAGAGTCCTGTTGGTCCTGGTGAGGGCTGGAAGAACGACTACGACCTCCCACACGAGGCCAGTGATCCTCACCTGGGATCCCGGACTGTCCCGATGAGCCGGGCGTCGATGTGCCGCGTTGTCCGCATTGCATCGAGAGTGCGATTCTCTGCGCTGATCTGCGGGCCCGAATATCGACGGCAGCCCCATCCTCGGAAAACAAAGGAGTGGGGTCGCTTCGCGTGCAGTGTTCAGTGGATGTTCGGTGGATTCAGCGCTCGCATCACTATTCGGTCCCAGGACTCGTCGCCCGATTCATACAAGTCGATGTTACGTAGCCGCGCTATCTTCTTACCAGGTAAAGAACAGCAGAGGTCACTGCCGATGGAAGTAAATCCGCATGATCTGTGAATTCTGGCAATGCAGCCGAGGGGCGTAAGCGATACGGTAGCACGATTTGCGTTCAAGGGCAGAAACCTCGTGCTCAACATCAACGAAACAGCCCTGAGTGCTCTAGATGACAAACGTTATTGACCTAATGCCTGGTCATCAGCTTGCTGCCCTATGTCCGGGTCAGTCGTTGCATTTAAGTGCAGTGGGGCGATCTGGCCGTACTCCCAGATGTGGAATATAACAGACCAATCGGTAGGCATGTTTATACCTGCTCTGCGGTACGGGCAGGCAGTGGGATCGAGGCGTGTCGTGATTTGGAAGGCGTTGGCAGATTTCAGCTACAGGTTGGCTGACGTCGTAAAGAGCGCCGGGGTGTCTCAGTCGGCTTTTGTGCGGCAGAAAGCTGGGCAGCTTCGGACCGTAGGGCATGAGATGTCGGCTGCCGACGAGTTGGGTAAAGAACTATGGAGAAAATCCGGAGAGAGAAGTCGGGAACTACCAAAACTTCCTCTTAAACCAGATCTCATCATGCGCTTAGGCACCGTAAACGATATCGCATCGAAGTACGATATCGATATCAGAAGGTATAAAATCCGCCTCGAGAAGGGGACTGTCGGTTTGGGCATGGGTCGTACAATCAGCCCACGGGAAATAATCCTGTATCCTGAAGCGTTCAGAAAAGGGAGAGAGTACGTTAGAAACGGTTCCGGGAAGACCGTATACCTCAGCGGCGAGGCCCGACTCGCTCGCACCCTGTACCATGAGACATTTCACGCTCAAGAACTCGCCAGCGGCGTTCGGCTCCCCCGAACCGAAGCCGAACTCGAAAAATATGAAGATAGAGCATGGGCCGCGGAAGCAGCATGGTGGAAAAACATCGGTCAATACATCGCCGACAAATAGAGAGGTCGATAACAGTGGACAACGAGATGCGGCCACAAGAGCATCGCGCCGATCGCGAAGCGTGGGAAAGAACATTTTCGAACATTGTAGAAAACCCCACCGAACTCTCCAATACCCCGTGCCCCAACTGTGGGACAACTCCCGTATATGTCGCATTTATCGGACCGGCCGGCGGAAATGCAGCCAGCGGATATCTATGGTGCAACTCCTGCATGAAAGGTATCGGAATATCCCGAATGCTGGTACCGAAGGAATTGGAGATCACCCCGATGGAAATGCCTCGTGAGGACCGTCCAAAAATTCCGGACTACGACATCGTTTGGGAGTAATGTGTTTGACTGGATATCCACACCGAGCCGATGTCCACAAATGCGACCAGAATCACAACACCGACTATGGCCAGCGCAATTGCGGCGTATGGGCGAGGACGAAACCAGCCGTGGCGAGTTCGGCAGCACGATCACGGGCGCGCTCAGCCACGCCCCGAGTGTCGTCGCCCAAACCCAACCTCGACAGCAAACCGCTCACGCAGCACTGGAAACACTGAAGGCACTGCACGCGAAGGCGACCCCCACCCCTAGGTGTAGGAGGCCGTGACATTGGTGACGCCGGTGTGGAGGCGGCTGGCTGGTGGCTGGTTTCCGGCGGCTGAATGTGGTCGGTGGTAGTTGTAGTGGATGTTCCAGATCTGTAGTGCCTGTCGACGTTGCAGATCCGAGGTCCATTCGCGAGTGTGGAGAAACTCCTCGGACAGGATCCGGTTGTAGCGTTCCACTTTCCCGTTGTGACGGGGTGTGTAGGGGCGGGTCCGCTGGTGACGGGCCCCATGTAGGACCTTCGCGAAGTCACGAGCCCTGTAGCAGGCCCCGTTGTCGGTGACGATCCGATTAATGTGGTCGATGCCGTGGACGGAGAAGAACGCCCTGGCTCTGTGCACGAACCTGATAGCGGTGCTGGCTTTTTCGTCATCGAGTGCCTCGGTGTAGGCCAGCCGGGAGAACCCGTCGGCCGCCGAATGCAGGAACACGTAACCGGCTCGGGTGGCCCGTTCCCTGTGGATGCGACCAGCTGGATTTAGAGTCCCATTGGCCCCGGTGAGGGCCGGAAGGGGACGAGAGGACCATGGCTGGACGGAAACGGCATTCCGCGGAGGACATCGTGCGCAAGCTGCGCCGCGCCGATGAACTGTCCGCGGAAGGCTTGACCGGTGAACAGATCGCCGCCGATCTCGGGGTTTGGGCGGCGACGCTATATAACTGGCGCCGCCGATACGGTGGGATGGACATCGCCGCCGCCAGAGAACTCACAGAGCTGCGGGAACAGAACGCCCGGTTGAAGAGGCTGCTGGCTGATGCGGAGTTGGAGAAAGACGCGCTGCGCGAGATTTCGAAGGGAAAGTTCTAGGCCCGGCGGCCAAGCGGCGGGCTGTGGACATGCTCCGGGTGACCCGGGGCATGTCGGAGCGGTTCGCATGCAGGGTCGTTGGGCTTACTCGGTCGACATATCGGCGGCTGCCGGCCGCGCAGACACCCGCTGATCCTGATGCCGGGGAGCGGGCATGGCTGCGCACGTATGCGGCTAAACACCCCCTGTCACGGATTCCGCCGCGCCTGGTCGGCGCTGCGGTTCGACGAAGGCCATGAGGTGAACATCAAGCGTGTGCACCGGCTATGGCGGTCGGAGGGCCTACAGGTGCGAGCACATCACCCGCGTAAACGCGCCGGTATCTCCTCGATCCCGCCCGTTGAAGCGGATGCGCCGAGGGTGGTGTGGCGTTGGATTTCCAGTTCGACTCCACGGTCGACGGCAAAGCGGTGAAGATCGCGTCGATGATCGACGAACACACCCGTGAATCACTGTTGCACGTGGTCGAACGTTCGATCACCGGCGAGAAGCTGGTGTGAGGGGCCGGACGAATTTCGGACAGCGGATTCTTGGTTTCTCTACGCTGCCTTATTCTGTTCGAACCACTCGGACTCTACTTCGTTCGGGGTTC
>NZ_JBEZDE010000078.1:0-10664 GCF_040648115.1 Nocardia sp. NPDC049190 | reverse complement strand
AACTGCGGTGAGTACATCATCGGCACGAGCGGAGATCCTTCCATCGAACGGATTGGAATCTCACAACTCAGCGGACAGAACCCCGAGACAGCCCAGCACTCGGCGTACAGTCGCTGGCGTACAGCTGATCCCCACCCTGCCGGGCTCCGACGAATATATCTCGCCTTCCGAGTTCTGCGACAGTGCGAAAAGTGTTACCGCGTAACCGATCGCTCCCCCGCAGTCCGGCCAGACAGCCTGCCGAGCGGCTCACCAAATGAACCGCGTCCGGCTGTGGCAGGTTCGAACCACAGGCCCCGTTCGCTTGTGTCGGACTCCTCACAAGCACTCGACATCCTGCTCCAGGGCCACTACGGGGTGCTGTCAGAACTCACCTCCGCACACTCCACATGTGAGCGTTCCCAGGGCATACACGCTTTGAGTGACCCTGTTCTTGCGACAACAGTCGCACTCGGCGGACAGACCGTTGTTGTTGGATTTGCGTCCACCGCGTTGGTCGGGTTCTCGCCTACGGTAGGCGATGAGCACGAAGACAGGCGCATCTGTTCTCGTATTCGAACCCTAAAGCTTCTTGGCAGACAGCTACATACATCCGATCGGCCGCTATGCCAGCGGTTCAATTTCACTACCAGGTGATCGGTAGTTCTTCTGGACCGCGGGAGAACATTCCTCGCTTCCATCGCACGTCATCGGGCGGGACTGCCAGTGACAGCTCGGGCAGTCGTTGGGGAAGCATGGTCAAGAAGACCTGCAGTTGCATGCGGGCCAGCTGCGCGCCAAGACAATGGTGGGTGCCATGCGCGAATCCGAAGTGGGGATTGGGTGTTCGGGCCAGGTCGAATTCGTCCGGATCTACGAACACGGACGAGTCCCGATTCGCGGAGATGTTCGACAACACTACAGTGTCGTCCGCGCGGATGGTCACGCCGCCGATCTCCACATCGACCTTCGCCACATACGGCATGAGGATCCCTGCGGTCACCGGTGCGTATCGCACGATTTCCTCGACCGCGGTGGACACCAGCTCGGGGTGGTTGCACAGCCGACGGTACTGACCGTCTTTCGTGAGAAGCAAATACACCGCGATCGACATCTGATCGGCGACTGTCTCAAATCCTGCGAGCAGCAGAATCATCCCGAAGGCGACCAATTCGTCGTCGGTTAGCCTGTCCTCGTCGTCATTCGCTCTCACCAGTGCGCCGAGTAGATCATCTGTAGGATTCCGCTTACGTTGCTCTACTAGCTCGCGAACATAAGCGGCCAGGTTGACTGCCGCGATCAGCCCTTGATCCGCGTTGTCGGAGTTGAGGTCGAGCAGCGGTAGGACCCAGTCACGGTAGGTTTTTCTGTCGGATTCCGAGACACCCAGAAGGTCCCCAGCGACGAGGATCGGTAGCCGTAGCGCGATCTCGGACACGAGATCCGCGGGCTGCGGGCCTGCCTGCAGGTCGTCGAACAATCCTGCCAGAGTCTTCTCGGCTCGCTTACGCAGCTGCTCGACCCGACGAATGGTGAACTCGCGTGCCACGATTGCGCGTATTCGTGAATGGTGGGGCGGATCCATGGTCAGGATCGTTGCATCTTCCAGCGGCACGCTCTCATCCCGAACCTGGAGGGCGATAAACCTCGGTCTACCAGGTGCGAAGGCTTTTGATCGGCTGAAACGATGGTCTGTCAGGATAGCCCGAATGTCCTCGTAGCGTGTCACCAACCATGCGGCGCCGTCGGTAAGTCGCACTGGAACGATCGGCGCCTCTCTTCGTAATCGCTCGTATTCTGGCTCGACGTCGAGTCCTGGCTGTCTCGGAAACGGAAAATCCAGCTGCGCGTCGCCCAAATCGCCTGTGGAACAACTTATTCGGGAAATCGAGTCAGACATTCAGGACTCCGTATCAGTAAAAAGTGTCCGACCCGATGATGATTCCACGACTCGAATGGCACCTGCCGGACAGCTCTCGGCTGCCAACAAGACAGCTTCGTCGGCGGAACACTGGGGCGATATCGGGCGTGAGCGGCCCTCAACCAGTTCGAACACACCTTCCGTTGCTCCGACACACAAACCTGAACCTATGCATGTGTCACGATCAACAGTCAATTCCCACCCGGGCATCTTTATGGCCTCCATTGGTGCCGACGACGCTCTACTACCACTCGCGTCGCTTCCAAGCACACGCGGAGATCGGTTTCAGCAGCCTACATCTGACAATTCACATACTCAAGAGTGAATCTGCGATCGTTCTGCCGCTGCCGCGCTGATCGTCCCGCCAATAGGCGTAGATCTGGGGCGCCTTACTGAATCGTCTCCCTCGCAAACTTTCCTTACCTGGAGCTTTCCATGCCGATCCGTGAACGGATCTGTGAACAGGACGCGGCGAACTGGAAATCCAGCGCCCACACCGCCTTCGGCGAATCCGCTTCGACCGGCGGAATCGAAGAGAAACCGGCGCGTTTACGCGGGTGAGCGCTCGCACCTGCAAACCCTCCGACCGCCATAGTCGGTGCACACGCTTGATGTTCACCTCGTGACCCTCGTCGAACCGCAGCGCCGACCGGGCGCGGCGGAATCCGTGGCATGGAGCCGCTTCATTTACGGGCGCTACTGGCTGCTCGGGACATTTCCGATGCAGCCCCACCGGCTACTCTGATCCTTCCTGACAGATGATCGCTAAATCTCCTCCACGCATCGCTCACCGCCCTACTGATGCCCACGTGGAATCCCGCCTGCAAGCGCATCCGAGATGCGAACGCCCGCATCAGGTACACAAGACGCCTTCATTCTCAGCCGTTTTTCGACCGCGATACTTCCAATTGATATCACTTTAAAAGTGACTAAAAATAGCACCGCTGCACACATTTTTACTTGGATGAATCCGGCGACAGTCCTGGAAATTATGCGGCGCGTCTCATTGGGCTGCTCTGGCCTGTGTTCAACTGCTTGAAGCAGGTGATTGCTGCGGCCAGTGCCAGAAAGGCGCAGAAGTGGATGCCTTTGCGCTTGTATCGGATGTTGAGCCGGTGGTAACCGGGTCAGCCACGACATTGCGCGCTCGATGACCCCACCGCTGCCGGCCGAGGCGATCACTGGACTCGATTCCTTTGCACGCAATCCGGACGGCAATGCCACGAACGTCGGCCCGCTGGACCACAACCGGGCCATATGGTTGCACACATACCCGGCAGCGGCGTCGGTGCAGCCCTCATCGGGTGCGCTCGGCGATCAGCAGCCAGAATGATTTCGCGGTGAGGTCATGACGGCTGGTCTGTAGCCCGGCAGCTGGCGGCGAAGGCGGGCCAGTACCCCCGGTGGCAATGCCGTTGCCCCACAGGTTCTTATGCACATCGAGATCGCCGATGCAGCCCATGCGGCACTGATGACAGATCAGGCAGCCGACCTTCCCGACGGGTCAACCCCGCTGATAGAGATGCCAAAGGGTGATCGAGCAGGAGTTCGTCGCGGCACCCTCTTCGATCGGGAGCCGTAGGGCTCGTAACGCACTACGCGACCTACCTGCCACCACCACCAAGCCAGGCGCGGATTAAGCTCCCACAGCAGTGAATGCTGCGGCCTGTCGGCGGAACGTGAAAACTGATCACTGCGCGGCAACTCAAAATGGACCATCTGGTCGGTGACCCTGGCTCATATCCGAGCCAGGGAGGACCGAAGGGATGCTTGCTGTGGAGGATTGGGCTGAGATTCGTCGTTTGAGCAGGTCAGAGGGTGTGTCGATCCAGGTGATTGCTCGGATGAGGGGTATATCCCGCAACACTGTGAAGCGGGCCCTGGCCTCGGACAGGCCACCGAAGTACGAGCGTCCGGCGAAGGGGTCGGTCGTGGACGCGTTCGAGCCGCAGATCCGGGAGCTGCTGAAGATGTATCCGACGATGCCGTCGACGGTGATCGCGGAGCGGATCGGCTGGACACGGTCGGTCCGGACGTTGTCGGGCCGGGTCGCCGAGCTGCGACCGGCGTATCTGCCGCCGGATCCGGCGTCGCGGACGACCTATGTCACCGGTGAGATCGCCCAATGCGATTTCTGGTTCCCGCCGATCGAGTTGCCGGTCGGGTTCGGGCAGGTCCGGGGCCCGAAACACCTGCCCGTCCTGACGATGGTGGCGGGTTATTCACGCTGGTTGATGGCGATGCTGATCCCGACCCGGCGTGCCGAAGACCTCTTCGCCGGGTGGTGGACCCATATCCACCGGCTCGGCTCGGTGCCGAAGGTTCTGGTCTGGGACGGAGAAGGCGCGATCGGCCGCTGGCGGGCTGGCCGCAGCGAACTCACGACCGAATGCCAAGCGTTCCGAGGAACCTCGGCGCGAAAGTACTCGTCTGCAAACCCGCCGATCCGGAGGCCAAAGGCATGATCGAACGGGCTCATGACTACCTGGAACGGTCATTTCCGCCCGGACGATCGTTCAGCAGTCCTGCCGACTTCAACGCCCAGCTCGGCGACTGGCTGGAGTTGGTCAACCATCGACCCCGCCGCGCGCTGGGTTGCGCACCCATCGATCGGATCACCGCGGACCGTCAAGCGATGCTCGCATTGCCGCCGATCGCGCCGGAGACCGGGTGGCGGCGATCGGCGCGGCTGCCGCGCGATCACTATGTCCGCCTGGATTCCAGGCGACTACTCGGTGCATCCAGCGGTGATCGGCCGCCGGATCGAGATCGTCGCCGACCTGGACCGGGTCCGGGTGTTCTCCGGTGGCCGGGTCGTCGCCGATCACGAACGGATCTGGGCATGGCATCAAACGCTGTCCGACCCCGCCCATATCGAGGCAGCGAAAGCGTTGCGGCGCGGCCGGATCGGTGTCCTGCGACCGGCACCGGAACCCGAGGTCGAGCAACGCGCCCTGACCGACTACGACACTGCACTCGGCATCGAAGGCGGGGTGGCGTGATGCCCGGCCGAACAAGGACCATCCCGAAAACCTCCACTACGACCCGCGATTTCGCTGCGGAGCTGAGCTTCCTCACCCGAGCATTGAAAGCGCCGTCGCTGCGCGAAGCCGCCAGACGGCTGCCCGAACGCGCCCGCGCCGAGAACTGGACCCACGAAGAGTTCCTCGTCGCCTGCCTGCAACGCGAGGTCTCCGCACGCGAATCCCACGGCGGTGAAGGACGCATCCGCTCGGCCCGGTTCCCGCACCGCAAATCCTTGGAGGAGTTCGACTTCGGTCACGCCCGCGGCCTCAAACGCGACACGATCGCGCACTTGGGCACCTTGGATTTCGTCACCGCGAAAGAGAACGTGGTGTTCCTGGGCCCACCCGGAACCGGCAAAACCCACCTCGCCATCGGGTTGGCGATCCGAGCCTGTCAGGCCGGACACCGGGTCGCGTTCGCCACCGCCGCCGAATGGGTGTCCCGCCTCGCCGAAGCCCACCACACCGGCCGCTTACAGGCCGAGCTGACCAAACTCGGCCGCTACCCGCTGCTCGTGGTCGACGAGGTCGGCTACATCCCGTTCGAGAACGAAGCCGCCAACCTGTTCTTCCAGCTCGTCTCCTCCCGCTACGAACGCGCCTCACTCATCGTGACCAGCAACAAAGTCTCCGGCCGATGGGGCGAGGTCTTCGGCGACGATGTCGTCGCTACGGCCATGATCGACCGCCTCGTCCACCATGCCGAGGTCATCGCATTGAAAGGCGACAACTACCGGCTCAAGGACCGCGACCTCGGCCGCGTCCCCACCGCCGGCACAACTGAAGACTGAAACCACCAACCAACCGGCCAGGTGGTCCATATTGAACTTCCGTCAGATGGTCCGGATTGGCGTTCCGTTGACACGGCCGCGGCCACAGATACCCCGCGAACCGGTCCCCACCGCCAACGCCTTCCTGATCCCGCGTCGAGAATCAATCTCGATTGTCGGGCAGGTCAGCATGTCGACCGAAGCTGCAAGACCGCAACCCCTTTGCGGCGCGGTCGTAACGGAGTTCCTGTCTCGACACCAAGGGTCTCGAGACAGCCCTGCGACCTCGTGCGGCGGAATGTAATCCCACGTCAGCAAGCCTCATAGTCTTATCTCGAAACTGCGTCGCAAAACTCTGTAACAGAGTACAATTATGAGACCCCCTCATATGGGGAGACTCGTATAGAAAGCGACGTCGAGGCTGGAAGGCTGGCCCTCATCGAGGGCGCTCTCTTCCGCAACGAACTCACCGACGACGCGCTCGTCATCGCACTGCGGGTGGCAGGCCTGCCCGAGACCGCGCGAGTGCTGAACCGCGCACTGCGCCTGCGGTGACCGCCGCGCTGCCGCGCCCGGATCTGCGGGTCCTGAGCGTGCGGCACCGTGGGCGGACCTGGTCGTCGCCGGGCACAAGTCGGTGGAGAACCGCAGTTGGTCCACGGCCTACCGCGGACGTCTGGTGATCCGTGCCGGGCGCACCTGGGTACCGGCGGCCGCCGATTCGTCTCGGACGCTGAGGATCTTCGACTTCGACTCTGCGAAGGCAAGCCCCGGTGGGTTCCTCGGAACGGCCGAGGTGCTCGACGTCCACCCACCGCCGGCTACTACGACCCCCGGGGATTTCAGGACACGGCACATTTCACTGGATCCTCGGCAGCGCCCAACCGTTCGATACCCAATCCCGGGCCCGGGACGACTCGGGCTCTACCGCGCTCCGGACCACATCCTCGATGTGGTCCTCGGTACGAAACTGCTCGATGGCGCCCTATGGGAGCAAGAACGGCGCAACCGCAACCACAATCAGTAGAAGGAACCGTGATACTGCCCGAGGTGAAGACCTCCCCATACTGAGGGGGTATCCGACCTCGTTGACGACGGCTACGAAATCCACGTCGGCGCCCTCACCGACGACCACATCGGCCGGACCGTCACCGTGAAAACCGAGACGGCCGTCATCGCGGGACCGCTCACGTCGCTGACCGAATCACGGCTCGAGGGCCGAGCACGCCTCATCCTTCGTGTCGGAACAGGCATCACTATCGGCGAATCTTGGTCTGCATCCCGCGCACCTCGTCACTGTGCTTCCCGCCGAGCACACGCCCACCTTTACCTTCGCGACCTGCGCGTCCCGCGAGGCTCGGTGATGGAGTTCGGATACGCCCGAGTGTCGACCACCCACCAGGACCTCGAACGGCAGATCGTAGCCTTGCGTGAGTACGGCATTCCGGATGAGCGGACCTACACCGACCGTAAACCGGCGCGACCATGGACCGCCCCGGGTGGGGTCGTCTGCAGCAGATGCTGCGCGAGGGTGACCGGATCGTGGCTACCAACCTCGACCGGTACGGCCGCAACCTGCGCGAGTGCCTCACCATCGTGCACGAACTGCGCGAGCACGGTGTCGGGGTCACAACCCTCAAGGACCCGATCCCGATCGCCACCTCCAACCAGTCCCCGATGGCCGTCGCGCTGCTGGCGCTGTTCGCGCACATGGAGCGGGTATTCATGCACGAACGCGCCGCTCACGCCCGTGAGGTCGCCGCGGCGAAGGACGCCCGACCCGGGAGGCCCCGCAAGCTCGACAACAACAGCTCGCCGCCGCCCGCGCGGCCCTCCCGGCCGAACAACCCCTCGACCAGGTCGCCCGCGCGTTCGGTGTCTCCCGCGCCACTCTCTACCGCTCCATCGCCGAGGACGAAGCACCCGACCACGCAGCAGCGACTCAACCGGCGCAGACCTGATGAGCGAGAAACCATTCCACGCCGCCACGGCTGTGGCCGCGCGCCTGCGCGAGATCGACAACGAAGCCGACGGCGCCACATACCTGCGCACGCAACACCTGGACCGCGCGGGGCTACTCGCCGTCGCAGCCGAGCTGCAGCTGACCCGGGTCGATCGGCTCAGCCGAGCCGAGCTCGAACGCAGAGTGCTCGGTCAGGCAATCACCGCGCGCCGCAAATTCGAAGGACTGCGCACCGGATGGCAGCAAAACAGGACACCAGCCCCACCACCTGATCAGAAAGCCGCCTCTGCCCAGCTGAGCAGGGAACTCGATCGCGCGCTGCAAGACCTGGACCGCGTGCGTGAGGCAATCCAGGAGCTTGTGCATGTGAAAGCGAATCCGGACCACATCATACGATCGATCACCCTCACCGCCGAGGAACTGGCACGTGCCCCGCACCTGGCGCGGCCCATACAACAGCCCCACCCCGACCGACGCGCACGTTACGGTCTCGGGCTGTTCCTATGTTCCTCAACCCCGGACCTCGCCGCCGTGCCCGGGTCTCGAGGCGCGTTGGGCGCTGATGTGATTCGCTGCGGTGTCGGTAGTGCGCGCGGGCACGGCCATGGGCTATGTGGAGTAACTCCCGGATCGGTTCCTCGGTGAGCGTTCCCGGGTTGACCACTGCCAGCCAGGCGGCGTTGCCGTAGACGGGATGCACGAACACCGCGTCGGCGATACTCGGGTCGGTGTCGGCGTTGGCAACACCACCGGGGTTACGGCCTGTCCATCTATGGAAAGCCTGCTTACCTGCGCCGATGTTGAGACGGAACACACCGGGTCGGTTGAGACGGGAACTCTCGTCACCGGGGTAGTCCTTGGTCACGATGGTCGCGAACGGTTGGCCCCTGGTCTGTGTCGTGCCGTCGGGGGCGTAGTAGAAGACGTGTCGCCCCACGCGATCTCGGGCGAACCGTCGCCGGGCTGAGGCCGAAGGGTCAGCACTCCGCCCAGGGATTCGATGAACGCGATGATCTCGTCGATGCTCATACATTCCAGCGTTACATTGAAGTGCTTGTGTGGACTTAGATCGGAAAACATAGAGGTGAGCAAGTGAAAAGTCGACATTCACTGGATTTGCGCACCATCGATGTCGCGCGACGAGCCGGCTACTCCGTTGCGCAGGTGCGCAAGCTCGAATGCGGCGGGGTGTACCGGTCGCGATCCGCACCGACGCCGGATACCGGATGTAGTCTGCCACTTCTTTAGGAATGAATTCTTCCTAAAAGTCCTTTATCGTCCAGGTTATGACCTCCAAGAGCACCGCGATCACGCCCTTCCTCATCGACATCCCGCAGGCGGAGCTCGACGATCTACAGAATCGGCTGGCGCGCGCTCGCTGGGCCGACGAACTGCCTCTGGAGACCGAACTGAGGTGATCACCGAACATCATCCGCGGTTGGTGGCGGCGCTGCGGCGCCACCAACCCTTGTCGAAAGGGTCTGCAGATGACGCAGATACTCAGTCGCCGGGCGCTCAATCGCGCCACCCTCGAGCGGCAGCTGCTGCTGCGCCGCTCCGACCTGCCCGTCATCGACGCGGTGCAGCAATTGGTCGGCCTCCAAGCCCAGACCCCACACACCTGGTATGTCGGATTGTGGTCACGGCTGGCGAGTTTCGTCCCCGAACGGGCTGCCGCGCTGCTCACCAATCGCAGATTGATTCGGATTGCTTTGATGCGTTCGACGATTCACCTGGTCACCCCCGACGACGCCCGCGCGCTACGCCCGCTGATCCAACCCGTCTTGGATCGTGATCTCTACCACAACCACACGCACGGCAAACCCATCGAGGGTATCGACATGGCGAAGCTGGTCGCCGACGGTATCGAACTGCTCACCCCGAAACCGTTGACCAACAAGCAACTCGGCACCCAACTAGGCCAACGATGGCCCGGCCGCGCGCCCACCTCACTGGTCTACGCCATCCGCAATCAGGTGCCCTTGGTGCAAGTGCCACCACGTGGCGTCTGGGGCCGCAGCGGGCCGATCGCGCACACCACCGCCGACGCGTGGCTCGGCGCAGACCACGTCATGACCTCTTCGCTCGAGCGAATGATCCTGCGCTACCTGGCCGCTTTCGGCCCCGCCAGCGTGAAAGATATGCAGATGTGGTCCGGACTCACCAGGCTGCGCGAAGTTGTCGACCGAATACGACCGAGTTTGATGATCTTTCAGGATCAACACGGCCAGGAGCTGTTCGACCTACCCGACGCTGCACGCCCGGACGCCGACACCCCGGCGCCTCCGAGGTTTCTGTACGACTTCGACAATGTATTGCTGTCCCACGCGGACCGCACCCGGCTGATCACCGACGAGCACGGTAGACAGGGCTACCGAACCCAACGGCCCGCGCCGCAGATCCTGCTGGTCGACGGATTCACCGCGGGCGACTGGACGATCAACCGCGACAACGGATCCGCGACAATCACCATCCGCCTCTACAACCGGCCATCCTCCCTCGAGGACGCGGCCACCATCACCGAAGAAGCTCACGCCCTGCTGGCATTCGCCGACCCCGACGCCGAGACCCGCAACGTCCTCCTCAGCCAACCCCATCACAGGCTGTAATCAAGCTATCTCTACGTGGTACCGATGGACAACCGCGCGCAGTGTCGGTTCGATTGGCGGATAGTAGCGCTACACCCGCGCCGCGGTCAGAACAAGGTGTCGCGAATCCGCAGCGGACGAATGCCGGTCGGGCCGAACTGGGCAAGTTCGCGTCGATGTCGACTTCGATCGCGCCGCAGAAATTGATGTTGCCGCTGTGCGCCGGGCTGATGTGGGCCAGGACCTCGTCATCGATGCGCCGCCCCTCGCGCCGCATCTGCTCCACCGCCAGCCCGTAGTACTCTGCCGTCCAGGCCGATCAGGGACTGTCAAATTAACGGTGTAATCGGTTGATTTGTGGTTACTTTCGTCCGGCGGACAGGCGGCCGTCGAAGGTGATCTCGAAGGCGTTCAGGG
>NZ_JBEZDE010000077.1:0-10685 GCF_040648115.1 Nocardia sp. NPDC049190 | reverse complement strand
AGCCTGGCTCCGACTTCGTGACGCAGCCGAAGCCGGCAACCTTGAGGCATCCGCCCTGCTTATCGCACTGGCCGAGCGCCGCCCATTGATCAACAACAGCCATGGAGTGGCCGCATGACCATCACCGACATCTCCAACACCAGCACGTCGGCGCAGCGGGCCCGAATCTTGGCCAGCCTGCAGGCCGGTCCCCTGACCACTGTGGCGGCGCGTGACGAGCTCAACGTGATGCACCCCGCTGCACGCATCCAGGAGCTGCGCGAGGCCGGCTACCCAATCCGCACCCATCAGCGCCCAGTAGTCGACGCCCAGGGCCGTACGCACAAATCCGTGGCCGTCTACTACCTCAGCACTGCCGCCTGATCACTACCAGGTGAGCAAAGCGCTCGCCCATATGGAGAAACCCATGCCCCCTGAAAATGCTGATCTGATGAACACCCAGGCATCAATGCCGGCGCGCCCATCGGCACCCCCTGCGCTGCCCACACTGCCGCGCACCACCAACCTTATGGGCAGCGACAGCTGGGCCCGAGAAATCAAGACAGTCGCGGGTCCATTCGCTGAGGATCGCGCCATTGCCGGAGCGATCAACACTCAGCGCCGCATGGTCGAGAGCTTCGAGGCCCTGGAGAGCATCCGCAAAAACCGCAACCCCACGGACACGGCCGCCGGTCACCTCAACCGAGCGTCGAAGGCCTACACATCGATGCTCGAGGCGGCAGCCCGCAACCACGACGCAACGTTGAACACCATCAAGGGCCGATTGGTCGAGATTGCCGACCAGGTCGAGGCTTCGTTGGGCCTGCAGGTTTCGCATGATGCCGCCGAGATCCGCAAGGCGTTGCGCGCCATGACGCCAGAGGCGCGCGGTAAGGCCATTCAGGCAGCGATCGACACCAAAGACGGCGCGATCATGCACGCGGTGTTCACCGGCCGTGAGATCACCACCGGCGTTAACGACGTGCAACGGAACAGCTTCCGCCGGCGTGCCGAAGAGAAGTACAGCCCGGACCTGCTCAAGCTTCGCCAGGCCCTGGAGAAGTCCCAGGCGCTGGTCAAGGGGGCTTTCAGCGATATGTTCGCCGTCGAGTCTCTGGTGGTGGGCAAGGCCGAGGTGGCAAGTGAGTTCGAAAGGCAGACCGCCGCATCGGACGATGCCTGGCTCAAATTCAACTCGGCCATTCAGTAAGCGGGGTTGACCTTGAGCAAGCGCGAGCCACCCCAGGACCGCACGCCGCGCGGACACTTCAAGCCAGGCACGTCCGGCAACCCGGGCGGCCGCTCGAGCCAGACACGGGAAATCCGGGCGCGCCTGGCCGACGGCGCCGAGGCTGTCACAAAAAAGGTATTGGCAGCCGCCAAAAAGGGCGACATGCAGGCCTGTAGGCTGATCCTGGAGCGCCTGGTGCCGCCACTCAAGCCGGTATCGGAGCCGGTCGCCTTCGACCTGGATGAATCCGACCTGCCGGGGTGCGCTCGGTCGATCCTTGCCGCCGTCGCCGCCGGCACGCTACCTCCGGACCAGGGAAAGGCGCTGATCGACAGTGTTGTGAGCATGGCCCGGGTTATCGAGGTGGCCGAGCTTGAGAAGCAACTGGCCGAACTGCGCGCGCTGATGGAGAAGCGGCCGTGAGCCGGCATGCGCTGCTGGCCAGGCTCAAGGCCCAGGCCGAGCAGATGGCTACTGACGACACTGTCAGGCAGATAAGCGACCTGATGGATGAGCTAAGCGCCAAGGTCGTCAACGGTGCACCTGTGCCGCCAATGAGCCTGGGCGAGCTGCTGGAGGATTCGTATGTCCCTCAAAGCCCTAAAGGCTGAGATTCAGCGGGCCGCTACAGAGGTGCATGAGCGCTTCGACAACCCTCTTCACGTCCTGCTCGTAGGGATCATCTCAAGTCGCCGGGGTGATGGGCCCATGCCCTGCTCTGGCTGGAACTGTGAATACCATCTGGCCGGCAGTCGTCGGCAGCTTTTCTTCCCTGGAACAGAAGGCGATGCCGAGTTAATGGCCCGCGCCCTTATCGACCACGCGTACGACATAGAACAGCCTGAAGGTGTGAGGCCTGCCGCCGTTCTGATCCAGCACACAACAGCACCTGATGACGCCCTTATCGTCGTACAGGCCCCACCGGGCATTCACCCCGGAGAACATGCAGCGCGGGCCTATGACGCGCTCAGGAGCTTACATTGACTCAAACATCCAGACTTGTCCTAGAGGTCGACAGCCGAAGCGCTGAAAAAAAGCTTGAGGACGTGCGGCACGGCCTAAAGGCTGCAAGTGACGCCGGGGTCTCAATGCGCCCGAGCCTTGCTCTGGCCGGCGCATCCATGAAAGACCTGGGCGACAAAGCCAGCTCAGCAGCGCAGCCGGTAGCGGTCATGCGGGAGCGCCTCAGCAATCTTGCCCTAACGGCCAGCCGTATGCCGGTGCCACTGGCGGCAGCTGCTACGGCCATGCTGGCAGCCCTCAAGGTGGCAAAAGATGCGGAGGTGTACACCAACCTGTCAAACCGCCTAAAGCTGGTCACAGACAGCACGCTACAGCTCGCCTACGCGCAACAAAGCGTGTTCCAGGTCGCCCAGGACGCCAGGCAGTCCATGGAGTCAACGGCGCAGGTTTATCAGCGGATTGCGCAAAACGCCAAACAGCTTGGCCTGAATTTTGGTGAGGTGGCCAGCATAAGCAAGACGGTAAGCCAGGCCGTCGCCTTGAGTGGTGCCAGCGCGCAGGCAGCCGACGCCTCAATGGTTCAGTTCGGCCAGGCGCTCGCCTCCGGCACGCTCCGCGGTGATGAACTCAACTCGATCATGGAGCAAACCCCGGCATTGGCCCAGGCCATCGCCAGAGGCCTTGGGGTGACGATCGGACAGCTCAGGACGATGGGCGCCGATGGCAAGCTGACTTCGGAAAAGGTCGTAGAGGCCCTGCAGAACCAAAAGGACAAGGTCAACGAACTGTCGTCAGTCCTGACCGTGACCAGCAGCCAGGCCATGACGGCGTTTAATAACTCGCTGATCATGACCGCCGGCAACCTGGACAAAGCCCTGGGCGCGAGCAACAAGTTTGCCCAAAGCGTTCTGGCCCTCTCTGGAGTGATGGATAGGTTCAACTCTGGCGAGTTCCTGGACTACTTCAGGGACGACAAGCAGACCGTGGCAGGGCTGAATGCAGACCTCAACGAGACCATGTCGCAGATGCGTGACCTGGGAGCGATGAGGGCCAGCCTCATGAAGGGCCAACCCGGCGATACAAAGTTCTACAAATTCAAGTTCTATGACGTCGACGCGCTTGATAAGGAGATTGCCGGCCTCGAGAAAAAAGGCGCGGCTATCAATGCGCTCAAGGCCCGCATGCAGAAGGGTGCCGCTGACCTGGCCAGCCAGAGCCCCACCGGTGATGCGCCCGGCTCGGTGGTAAACCCAGCATACGAGAAGCTGCTGGTTGACCTGAAAAAGCAGGCAGCCCTGCAGGGGCAAAACACCGAGCTCGCCAAAGTGCGCTACGCCATCGAGAGTGGCGAATTGGGCAAACTTCTGCCCAAGCAGGAGGCACTGCTACTGCAGTATGCCAAGGAAAAAGACGCCAAGGAGGCCGCCGCTACGGCATCCAAAAAGGTCTTTAGCGAGGACGCAGGGACCAAGGCTCTGGACCAGGCGCGTCAACGCTACGCAGTGCTGATGCAACAAAACTCGATGATCAGCCAGCAGGGAGCCGGCGTTGCGCGGGTTGGCACCGAAGCCCAGGCCCTGATCAAGTGGGAGCAGCAGCTGGCAGACATCAAGGGTAAAAAAACCCTGACGGCCGACCAGAAGTCGCTGCTGACCAGTCAAGAAATGATCACCGCTCAACTCAAGAGAAATGCAGGCCTTGAGCGGGAAGCCGAGCTGACAAAGTCAATACAGGCCGCCCAAAGGGACCAGGTGCAGCTGCTAACCCTCACTGGCCAGCTGCGGGAGGCAAACAGCCTCAAGTCCTCACTGGATGACGCGGCCCAAATGGCGGAGTACGAACGCCAGGGCAACACCGAGGCGATGAAGCGGCTCGAAACCCTGATCAAGATTCGTGACGTCAATCTCAAGGCATCCCAGAAGCCTGGAACCATTGAGGGCGTTTCGCAGGCGCCTCAGGTGACCGGCATCGACGCCTCAGTGGGTGGAGCCTACAGCGAAATCCAGCGACTCAACGAAGAGTCAGCGAAGGTTGACGCCTGGCGCACAATGGAACTGGAAAAGCAGAAGGCCTATCTCGACCTCAAGGCTATCAATGAGGAGACCTATGCCGAGCGCGTCAACAACATCAACCAGCAGGGCCGGGACAACCAGGCGAAGATCGAGCGCGCCAAGAACTCGGCGGTACTGACGTCGAGTGCTGACTTCTTCGGCAACATGACCGCGCTCAGCCAGTCGGGCAACAAGAAGCTGGCAGCGGTAGGGAAGGCGGCGGCAATCGCGCAGGCCACCATCCAAGGGTATGTGGCAGTCCAGAACGCCCTGGCGGTTCAACCTTACCCGCTTGGCATGGCCCTTGCCGTATCTGCTGGTGTTGCCGCTGCTGCCAACGTGGCAGCTATCGCCGGGATTGGGTTCTCTGGTGGCGGCTACACAGGGCCTGGTGGCGTTAACGAAGTCGCCGGCACCGTGCACAAGGGCGAGGTGGTCTGGAGCCAGAAGGATATCCAGCGCTACGGCGGTGTCGCCGCTGTCGAGGCTCTGCGCAACGGCAACGTGTCTGCAATTCCCTCGGCGGCAAATGACGGCGGTACCGGCGGTGCTTCCCGATCTGGCCCGTCAGCTGTTCAGCCTCAAATCAGCATCACCATCAACGCGGACGGAACGTCAAGCGTTGAGGCCTCCCAGGGCCTGGAGCAGCGCGCTTACGCAATTGCCAAGGCCGTAATGGCGACGGACGGGCCACGCATGGCCCGCGCGGTAATCCAGCAAGAGAAGGGACAAAACGGCCTGCTCGATCCGAGCAACCGGAGGAACGTTTGATAACCGAAGACCAGCGCGTCGAGATGATCGGCGCCATTACCGAAATAGTCCTGGAGCGGCTGCTGCTTAAAAGCCCTCCCACCACCATCCAGGACTACCAGGAGCGGAACCGTTACGCCGGACTTCTGATAGGCCGGCTCATGGCGGCAGTCGTGCACGACGAACCCGAGATTGGGTTGCGTTACCTGGAGCTATCAAAGGAGTGCGAGAAAAAAGGCCAAGCAATGACCGGGAAGGCTGAGCGAATCGGCAGAAGGTCAGCGCTGCGCGTGGTGTAGGTGTTTTTAAAGGTATGCGCTGGCTAATACAGGCTTTTTAGGTCTGATATGTGCTTTTCCTTGATAAGTAACAGTCAAAGTGCAACATTAGATAAATTGCACCTTTACTGATACACCCAAGGAAACGGGCCATGTTCATCCGCGCATACCTTCGAGCATCCACCACAGAGCAAGACGCAACCCGGGCGCGTGCCGCCCTGGAGCGCTTCGCCGGCGATCACGGCCAGACCATTGCAAGCGAGTACGTGGAAAACCTCAGCGGCGCCTCTACCGAACGCCCAGAGCTGCTGCGCCTACTCAAAGACGCCAGGCCGGGCGACGTGCTGCTGGTCGAGTCGATAGACCGGCTGTCCCGTCTCCCCCAAGCCGACTGGCAGAAGCTGAAAGCCGCGATCGACGCCAAGGGGTTGCGCATCGTCGCGCTCGATCTGCCCACCAGTCACCAGAGCATGAAGGACACCGCCGGCGACGAGTTCACCGGCCGGATGCTGGCCGCGATTAACTCAATGCTGGTCGACATGATGGCCGCTATTGCCCGCAAGGATTACGAGCAGCGCCGGGAGCGCCAAGCCCAGGGCATCGAGAAGGCGAAGGCCGAAGGGCGGTATCAGGGCCGCCCGGTGGACGCGGACCTGCACAAGCGCGTTAAGGAGCTGCTACGCGCCGGCCTGGGCGTGCGTGCGACCGCCAGGCACGCGAGCTGCTCCACCACCACGGTGCTGAAGATCCGCGATAGCCTGACGGTCTGATAGAGTGTCGGACGCCCGACAGACAAGACCCGACACCGCCCGACATGAGCAAACTGACCCTCGGCCGCATGGCCAAACTCTACGGATTGCACCGCTCGACGCTGTATGAGGCTGTCGAGAAAGGCCGCGTATCTGCTGGGTTTGACGGCAAGGGCCAGAGGGTTGTCGACCTGTCCGAAATGATCCGCGTCTATGGCGAGCCACCAGGCCGCCCGACACCTGAGCCCGACACTTCGACACCTCAACCAGACATACCCCCGACACCTTCAGGCTGGGCTGAAATGGCAGCTGAGTTGCGGCTTTTGCGCGAAGAGGTGGCCGGGTTGCGCCAGGAGCTGAGGCTGATAGGTCACGACGGTCTCCGTCCTCGATCTGAGGTTGAACCCCCAGCGGGGGATAACCCACCGGTGGTGGAGAACCCCCTGCCCGGTAAAGTCGGCCAACCTGGTGCGCAATCGTTCGCGGATTTACTGGACAGTTTTAGATGAAAATCCGCGCCACGTTTTCGTAGATCGCAAAACGTGGCGCGGCCTTATAAATAGGGAGTTCCATGCGCATCTGATAGGTTGCAATGGTTCCGAGTCGCGGATAACATCGGGACTACTTTCTGCAACGCAGAAAAAGCAAAGCCCCCAACCGGGACCAACCAGTTGAGGGCTTCATGAACCAGAAGGTTCGGACCAGCTAACAGAGTACCTTGACACGGGCTGCTCTTGAGTCTGATCGGCAAAGAGCCAACCAGTGGTGAGATAGTACCATTGGTTCTCACGGCGTCAACACGCTGCGTAATACGCCGACGGATAGCTGACCGGCCTTCATTGCCAGGTAAAGCATATGAAGATCGATACGCACCGTCATTCCGGTAAGGCCACGGCAGAAGCCCTTGGTATCACCGAGCCCACACTGATCCGCTGGGCAAAAGACCCTGAATTCCCTCAGCCGCTGCGCATCACTCGGCGCATCGTGCGTTATGACCTGGACGCCGTTAAACGGCACCTGTCAGAACGGGCGGCATGATCAATGGCAGTTCAACGGGCACCCCGCGCGAGCGGGGCGGCCCAGTCGTGGACGCAACAGCCTCTGGATCTGTTCAGTAGCCGACTTCCGAGCCGGCCCTACTGCACAGACAGCCTTGAAAACCGGGGACTTTATCGGCTACCGCTGGCCGAGGCCATGCAGTGCCTGCTAATCCAGCCCAACACGGCGAAGCTGGTGGTATGCCTGTGCTTCGACGTTGACCGGCCGCTGGCTGCAATCGACTGGAACGACCGCAACTGTCCACCCCCCAACATGACCGTCCGCAACCCGGCAAACGGTCATGCCCACCTGATATACCTGCTTGAAGCCCCTGTAGCCGTTTCAGACGTTGCCCGGATAAAGCCGGCCATGTTCATGGCGGCGATTCAGGAAGGGCTCAGGCGCGGCCTGGATGCCGACAGGGGGTATTCCGGGCTCATAGTGAAGAACCCCAGCCACAAGCATTGGATCACGAAGGTTTGGCGCGATCCGCCCTACTGCCTCGAGGAGCTGGCCGAGCTGGTGGAGTTGCCCAGCCCCTACGAAATGCGCAAGCGCAGCCGGCAGGTGGATTACGCCGGCCTGGGCCGCAATTGCACCGTGTTCGAAGTCGTGCGGGTGAAGTCGTACAGCCTTGTCCGAGACTACTGGGGCCCAGGTGGTGACCGGGCGTTTGAGCGCGCAGTACTCGACCTGGTGCAACAGGCGAACATGAACGACATAGGCAATCCCCTGCAGCCGAGCGAGTGCCGCGCGATCGCCAAGAGCATCAGCCGCTGGACCTGGAAGAAGTTCACGCCGGCGAAGTTCCGCGAGATCCAGTCGGAGCGCGGACAGCGCAAGGGTGCGGCAAAGCGTGACGAGCTGCTGCCCACGGCTCAATCAATGGCGGCCGAGGGTAAGAGTGTCAGGGAGATTGGTGCAGCAATAGGCGTAGGTCATGCCACGGTAGCAAGGTGGCTAAAGCTGTAAGTGTCTCAAAGCCATATCAGATAGACCTGCCTTTGGCGGCTTCTCTCCGATGTTCACATGCCTGTAGTGCAGTGAGTGTGATGGGTAAGGTGCTGCATGTCTGACTCGGACCATATGATCTGGCTCGGTACCGCTCGGGTAATTACTTGAGATGCGTCCAAAAGTGGACCTATCTCGATAGACCAGATTTGGATCATGGCTCAGTTTTGATCCATCCAAAGCTGGATGCATTGGAAAGGCACCACCCCGTTACAGGGTAGTGCCTGGCCATACTACGAAAGTTTCGCTTTTTGCCGGTCGAGGATGATTTTCCATTGCGCGTGGTAGAACTCTGGACTGATCACGCTGCAATTGAACAGCGCCTGCAGGTGCCCGATTGCCTCACTGACGCGACTTTCGGCCAGGATGTTGCCCGCCTTGGTCGCCTTCATCGCCACCTTTATCGCGTTTTTCACCATGCGCTCGCCGGTCCAGTACACGTCCAAACGGTCAGGGTTGGAAAAGTCGATATCGACGGCGCCCAGGGCCCGGTACCGCAAGCCGTACAGTGCGAGTTCGGCCAGCTTCTCGCTGTCGAGCCCCTGGAGTGCTGGGTGATCTGCAAAGGAGGTCATTGTGCACCCTCCCCGGTGAGGCGTTCTGCGGAATCAGCGCTTGCTGCCAGCTGATAGCCGAGCATCTGCAGACCGATCGCCAAGCCATCAATCACCATGGGCGTCATCACCTCGGCCGACACGTCCTCATTTGCGAACGCCTCCAGCAGCTTGCTAACCGAAAGCGCGAACCGGCCGCCTTCACGCATGGATTCAACGCTGTTTTGAATGGCCCATTTTGCCTTGTTGGCCTTGTCCGCTTGGGTGGAGCTCGCTTTCTGGCTCATTGCGCACCCCCTTCAACCGCGGCTGCTTCGCCGTGGAGCATGGCAGACCAGTTCGCAGCGCAGTTATAGGAGAGGATGGCCAGGGCCTGGCTCAGCACCGCCGGGGTGCGTGGGTTGGCAATGGTGGCCATGGCGAAGGCCAGCAGGTCCAAAACTACGGCCGTTTCGTCGATAAGTTCTTGATTTTTGACGCAATTACTGGCATTTTGATATTGTTGCATGGCGTTTACCCACGTTTTCGTTATGCGACAGGCCTTCCCGGTGTTACAGCACCGGGTGGGCCACCTTTAGTTACTTTCGGTTGCGTCCAGGCCAGCGATCAGCAAGGCCTTTAGCGCGGTTGATGCGTTCAACTCGATGTAGTGGTCACGCTTGAGACGTTCGATGTAGTGCTCGACTCTATTCATGACCTCGATCGGCAGTGTGAGACTTACTCGGGTTACGAATAGATCTGACCCTTTGCTGCCTTCCTTTGGTGCCTCCCAGCCAGCCCTGCTGTGCATACCGCTGAACTCGCCATGCAGCTGGGCGTGCATCTCCTTGGACTTCGCTACAGCATCAGCAAGGCGGCTGAACTTGCCGCCTTTGTGGATCACGCCGTTAGCCGTCACTTGCACCCGCCACATCCCGCCTTGAGCCCTATGCACACCAGGGAAGCCTGATTTGCTCAGTGGTGAGCGTGACTTGTTCCACATATTCTGTGCCGGGGTGGCCAGACGCAGGTTCTCAAGCCTGTTATCTGTGTTGTCGCCGTTGATGTGGTCTACCACCATTCCTTGAGGGATTGCCCCAAAGGCTTGCGTCCATATCTCCCTGTAATTAGCCATCGTCCACCTTCCTTTTCTCGGCGATCCATCCCGCGGCCCAGCTCAAGGGGTCTTTCGACTCCATCGGCTTGAGTGGCTTCCCGTCGCGTGCTGCCTGCTTACCCTCCTGTTCCGTCTCTGTGTGAATCCAAAGCGCTGTGAGCTTGTAGCCAGCTGCCCGTTGGCGCTCCTTGAATGCCCTTTGCCGCAGAGTGTTTGGATTTTCTGGTTGGTCTGCCATCTGCCCTCCTGATTACTAGTAACGCTGAGCAATCTTGTCATGGCATTACTAGTAATGCAATAGGGGGGTGCAAAATAATTGCAGCCCCTAAAACGCTACGTTCGTAGCAGTTGCAGGGCATCTACCGGAATCACGGTAGTTTCACGACCAGGTCGTAAAAGGGGTGCCGTTCCTGGCAACGACACTCCCCAGTGGGGGAAGTTAAAGCCGCATCTGCCGGATGACCTGGCGAGGATCTGCGCCGGCGGAAAGTGCTGAGATTGCATCCTTGGTCAGCTGGTCGAGTGCCTGTTGCTCGAATGCCTCGGCCATGGCTGAAGCCTTGCGGACGATCAGAACGGCCAGTTCATGCGGGAACTGCTGGGGTGTCACGGTGGGCAGGTAGTCGCAATCAATGACGGACATGAGGTGGCTCTCTGGCTCAAGGAGTACAAATGTGCCCTGACAGCAGGTCAGAGCAGGTTGAGGGCAATTCGTAGCACTTTGAATCAAGTTTAATTAGTGGAACATACGTAAACCTAAGTCAACGTCGTTATGCCCCTTTCAGGCGCTTATTCTAGTGCCTTATACCGTTTCAGTTTAAGCACACCCATAAAACACTGTTTATAACCACATATCCCGCCTAAAATGAGCATATCGGCACATATGACCCATGAGGCAGATATGAACACCACCACCAAGCCGCGCGGTCGTCAGCAAAAGGCGACCAGCACCGACGTTTCAAAAGCCTGGCTCCGACTTCGTGAC
>NZ_JBEZDE010000076.1:0-11205 GCF_040648115.1 Nocardia sp. NPDC049190 | reverse complement strand
TCACCCAACAAGAACGACCAATGCGTCGGAAAGACCTTGTTGATCGACCGCTTGACGAATGCCGCGGCACGATACCGCTCATCCGCCTCATCGGCTTGAGCTGCCACAGAAGGACTCATGAGCGACGCTCCCAGTAGGCCGGGCCGAGCGGCTCGATGAAGTCGCCGTTGGCGACCAGAAAACCCTCAGCGTTGACAGTGATCGGCAGCTGCGGCAGCGCGCGAGCGGCGGGACCGAAGACCGGCTTGCCCCACTCGGTCGCCGAGAACTGCGACTGGTGGCAGGGGCACAGAATCCGGTTGGTCTGCTGCTCGAACAGCGAGGTCGGGCAGCCGAGGTGGGTGCAGATCTTCGAGTAGGCGAAGTAGTCGCCGTAGTTGAAGCTCTCCTGGCCCTTGCGCTTGATCGCCTTCTGCGCGTCTTCGGTGCGCAGGCGGATCAGCATGACGGCGTTGCGAATGCCGCGCAGCGACTCCAGCGTGGCGTGCTCGTCGCCGCGCCACTTCTCCTTCCATGGAAACACCGTCTCCATCGCACCCGCGTCCAGGTCCTCCGGACGGACGAGCAAGATATCGTCCGGACGTCCGGTGTCGCGGCGGATGTAGATGGTCTCGCCCGGGTAGTCCGGGGTCCAGCCCGAGACCCACAGGGGCGACTTGGCGCCCTTGGCCCACGGGTTCTTGATCATGCCGCCGACGAACACCAGCAACGCGCCGACGCCGAGGACACCGACGCCCGCACCCGCGGTACGGGTGATCATCTTGCGCCGACCCAGCGTGGAGGTCTCCAGCGCGTCCTGCAGCTCGGCGACCAGAGTGCGGCGCTCGACCTCGGGCGAAGGACCGTCGTGCCGCTGCTGGATGGACAACTCCGCGGGAATGAACAGCTTGCGGATCAGCACGACCGCGACACCGATGACCAGTACCGCAACACCGAGGGTGATCCCGATCAGGGGGGTGAACAGGGAGTAGAGCTGGTGCCCCTCCTCGTCCGCTCCCTTGAACTCCCACGGCCAGAACAGGAACACGCCCACCAGCGCCGCGGCCGCGATACCGGACACGGCGAACCAGAAGGTCACCGCGCGCTCGGCCCGCTTCTCGGCGCGGGTGCCAGGGATCGGGAAGCGCTCACGCCGGTAGGCGACATCGACGTCGTCGCGCTCGGTACCGAGCTTCACCAGCTCGGCCCGCGACATCGCGTCCAGTTCCGCCTCGGTGGGCTCCGCCGGAGTGGTGTGCGCCGACTGCTCTTTCGACGGCTCAGCGTCGTGGCCCTCGTCCGGCCGACCCATGTCGTCTCGCTCCTTATCACTCATGCCTGCACCTCGCCGGCGCTCGGCTCCGGCACGAGCGAGTGCTCGGCGGTGACCATTGTTCGCTCGCTCATGACCTCGATCCGATCCATATCGCGGCGCCGACGACGAGCGTGATACCGACCACCCAGATGGCCAGCCCCTCGGTCGCGGGACCGAATCCGCCGAGATCCCAGCCACCCGGGCTGTGCTCTTCGGATGCGTTCTTGACGTAGGCGATGATGTCGCGCTTCTCCTCCGAGCTCAGCTGCCGGTCGGAGAACTTCGGCATGTTCTGCGGGCCGGTGAGCATCGCGGTATAGATCTGCTGCTCACTGGCCGGTTCCAGCGGTGGCGCGAACTTACCCGAGGACAGCGCGCCGCCGCGCCCGGTGAAGTTGTGGCAGGACGCGCAGTTCATCCGGAACAGCTCCGAACCGCGGGCGATGTCGGAACCGCGCAGCGACTCCTGCGCGAGCTCGCCGTCAGCGTCGCGCGCCACGGTCGGGCCGCCGCCGTTGGCCGCCACGAACGAGCTCAGCGCGTCGGTCTGATGCGCGTCGAACTTCGGTGGTTTGCGCTGCGCCTGGGCCTCGTTACGGGCCATCGGCATCCGGCCGGAGGACACCTGGAAATAGACCGCCGCCTCACCGACACCGATCAGGCTGGGACCACGGTCGGGCACACCCTGCAAGTTCGCGCCATGGCAGGTGATGCAGGAAGTGTCGTAAAGCTGCTGGCCCTCGCGGATCAGCGCCGACTGGTCCTCGTGCGCGGTCGCGCGTTGCGGATCCGGCGTCAGCGCCGATGCCAGGAAACCTGCTCCGACGAGGCCCACCAGCAGCGCAAGCCCACCCGCGATACGACGGCGAACGCGGCGCTGCCTGCGCGTCTTGCTGGCCTGGCCGTTCCCGGGGCTCGCGGGCTCTGGCGCTGATGGGGGAGATGAACTCATCTGTGTCCCTTTGGAGTAGACGGAACCGACTTGTGCAAAAGCTCGAGGCGTCTCGCCCGGCTCAACGGACGAAGTAGATCGTGGCGAACAGCCCGATCCACACGATGTCGACGAAGTGCCAGTAGTACGAGACGACGATCGCCGCGGTGGCCTGCGCGGGAGTGAACTTGCTGACCTTGGTGCGGACCAGGAGGAACACGAACGCGATCAGACCACCGATGACGTGCAGGCCGTGGAAGCCGGTGGTGATGTAGAACACCGAGCCGTATGCGCTACCGGCAATCGAGGTGCCCTCGTGCACCAGGTTCATGTACTCGTAGCCCTGTCCACAGACGAACATCGCGCCCATGATCAGCGTGACGACATACCAGCGGCGCAGGCCGAAGACGTCGCCCTTCTCCGCGGCGAACACGCCCATCTGGCAGGTGAACGACGACGCGACCAGCACGGCCGTGACCGGCACGGCGAGCTTCAGGTTCAGCTCGGTCGGCTCCGGCGGCCAGTTTCCGTGTGCCTGCGCGCGCGCGACGAAATACATCGCGAACAGGCCGGCGAAGAACATCAGCTCGCTCGACAGCCAGATGATGGTACCGACGCTGACCATGTTAGGCCGGTTCAGCGAATGCACACGCTGAGTAATGGCCGATCCTGGGGTCCCTACTGCGGTCGTCACGGGGGTAAGTATGACTCGTCGTAGTACGACAGGAGTACCCGGGTTCGAAACTTATCTTCCGGTGTCGGAAAACACTCGGGCGGACGAGCTCTCGACCGGGTATCGGCGTGTTCATTCCGCCCGCTGACGGCGCGTATTGCCGGGATCGAGGCGCCGGACGGACGCCGCACGAGCATGACAGGCGAGAGTAAGGAGAAGCTGAGATGGTGGCAGATGTGCTCGCACGAGTGTGGCGGCGAGTCTTCCGGCAGGGCAAGTCGACAACGCTCGACCCGAGCCGGGCGGATCTGGTGGTGGTGGCGTCCGGTTTCGACGATGCAGAGGCGTGTTCGACGGCACTGGCGCGGGCGACCGCCCTGACGCCGGACGCCCTCGCAGTGCTGCGGCATCATCTGCGCATCCCGCCCCGGCATGTCGAGACCGTGTGCGCGATCGCGGCGCAGGACGGATACGCGCCCGCGCCGCAGACCGTCCGGCCGGACTCCGCGCAGTCGCCGGAGTGGCAGACCGTGGTCCTGCAGCGGGTTCAACTGCTCGACGCCCTGCACTGCGCGCAGGAACGCTCGCGCATGGCCGGGTTGGCGCAGCGCCATGACGGCCGCGCCGACGGCTGGGATGCGCTGCAACCGAACCCCCGGCAACCACGTCTCGCGGATTAGGCTGCTTCCCGACAAACTGGTGCGCGAACCAGTGGGACGGGAGAAGTGGTATGAGTGTGCGCAGCTGGCCCAAGGTGCTCGGAACCCTCGCCGACGGTGGCGACCTGGCCGCGGACGACACGGCATGGGCGATGAACGAGATCATGTCCGACAATGCCACCTCCGCACAGATCGCCGCGTTCGGCGTCGCGATGAAGATCAAGGGCCCGACCGCCGCCGAGTTGACCGGCTTGGCCACCGGCATGCTGGCGCACGCGCGCCTGGTTCGGATCGACGGCGACGCCGTCGACATCGTCGGCACCGGCGGCGACCGCTCGGGCTCGGTGAACATCTCCACGATGTCCTCGATCGTCGTGGCGGCGGCCGGGGTTCCCGTGGTCAAGCACGGTAATCGGGCGGCATCGTCCAAGAGCGGCGGCGCCGACGTACTCGAGGCGCTGGGCGTGAAGCTCGCGCTCGGACCGGAGGCGGTGGCGCGATGCGTGCAGGAGGCCGGCATCGGATTCTGCTTCGCGGCGGCGTTCCATCCCGCCCTACGGTTCGCGGGCGCCGCGCGCAGCCAGATCGGTATTCCCACCGTGTTCAACGTGCTCGGGCCGCTGACCAACCCGGCGCAGCCACGGGCAGGACTGGTCGGTTGCGCATTCGCCGACCTGCTGCCGGTGATCGCGGGCGTGTTCGCCGAGCGCGGCGCGAGCGCCATGGTGGTCCGCGGCAACGACGGACTGGACGAGATCACCACCTCCGACACCACCGAGGTGTGGGTGGTGTCCGACGGACGGATCCGCGAGACGGCCATCGACCCCACCCGGATCGGGATCCCGCGCGTCGACCTGGACGCATTGCGTGGTGGCGATGCCGCGGTGAACGCGGGTATCGCCCGTGACATGCTCGCGGGCGTCGGCGGTGCGGTCCGCGACGCCGTGCTGCTGAACTCGGCCGCCGCGATCGTGGCTTACGACTGGTCGCGCGGGGCGGGTGACCCCGAGGCGGACCTGCACGAGGCCCTCGCCGCGGGCATCGAACGCGCCGCCGAGGCGATCGACACCGGCAAGGCGGCCGAGCTGCTCGACCGCTGGGCGAAGCTGACACAGACGCTCGGCGACAGCTGACACGCAACGCCGCTGCCGAATCGCCCGGGATCACTCCCCGAGCGAGAAACCCGCCTCCATCTCGGCGCGCGAGTACGACTTGAACGCGATGTGGGTCGTGGTGCGCAGCACGCCGAGAACTTTGTCGATCCGACCGGTCACCACCTGGGCGATCTGCTCGTGGTCGCGCACCCGCACGATCGCGATCAGGTCCACGTCACCCGCGCAGGAGTAGACCTCGGTGACGCCTTCGGTGTCCGCTACCGCTTGCGCGGTTTCGGGGATGCGGCCGTTGTCGGCGTGAATCATGACGATCGCGGTAATCATGGTGCTCAGCCTAAGCGGTCGAGATATGCCTGCTCGGTGGGTTGGGCGCGAGCCGCCGTGTCGGCCAGCGCGGCCCAGCCCAGCCATCGGGCCGCACCGTACATCTGCTCGCGGTACCCCTCGGTAGTGCGGACGATTCGCACCCCTGGCCGGGCCAACCAGCGCACGACCAGGGCTACTTCTTCCGAGGGGGCTCCACGCAGCGGTGGAGCGTTCGCCGGCGATGGCGTGTGCTCGGCCACGCCGACGAGCGCGGGTACCCGTGCCGTCGTCGGGTGCGGCCCGGGCGGCGGCATATCGGAGTGCGACGGCCGCTCCAGATCCGCGAACTCGTAGTCGGCTTGCGATACATCACCTACCGGAACGACGGTCTCGGCGGCTGCGACTATCTGTTCCACGATCGGCATCGGAGGCATGCCCCGCGCCGCGGTACCGGATCCGGCAAGCCGGCCGTACCGGACGACCGCGAACTCCCAACCGCCGGCGCCGTCGGGATGTGCGGCGATCAACTCCGCGATGCGCGCTACCGCGGCGAGCCGCTGGGTACGGTGCAGCGCGCGCACCACCGCGACGGCACGATCACGCAGCCGTGCGGCGGCCTCGAAATATTCTCCATGTGAGTAACTTTCGATTCGATCGAGCATGGCCCGCAGCGGCGCATCGGAGCGCCCGGCGAACAGTGCCCGCACGAGCGCGGGCGCGGGAGCGTACTCCGCCATTTCCAACGGCCTCCTGCCCGAGCCTGCCGGGCACCCGCCGACGATCGCGGACGGGCAGTGGTGGACCCCGCGTCGGGGCAGCCGCGTTGTACAGGTACGCAAGCCGGTGAACTCGGCGATGATCACGCCCAGATCCGCGGCGTCGTTGCGGGAGTTGAACGGCCCCAACGCATCCCGGCTCGGCTCCCGAACCACCGAGAACCGCGGGAACGGCTCGTCGGTGAGAGTCAGCCACCAGGCCCGCTTCGGGAACTTCGACCGCCGGTTATACGGCGGGGTGTGCGCGACGAGCAGTCGAAGTTCGCGTACCCCAGCCTCCAGCGCGTGCGCACATACGACGTGGTCGACCCGAACCGCCAGCGACACCATCTCTTTCATCCGGCCCCTGGTTTCCGAGCCGGTGAAGTAGGTGCGAACTCGGCGGCGAAGGTTCACCGCTGTCCCTATATAGAGGACTTCGTCGGAAGGCCCGCGGAACAGGTACACGCCGGGCGCCGCGGGGAGTTCGGCGGCGAGGGAGCGCTTGGCGCGTTGTCTGGGCGTGACATCGGGCAGGTAGTCGAGCAATTCGGTGAGACTGTGCACGCCTTGATTGCCGACCCGGTCGATCAGCGCGTGCAACACATCGACCGTGGCGCGGGCGTCATCCAGGGCGCGGTGGGTCGGTTGGGTGGCTGCGCCGAGCAATCGCGCCAGCGAACTCAGCCGCACCGATGGCGCCTCGTCCCGGGCGAGCACCCGCCGGGCCAGTTTCACTGTGCACAAAACCTGCGCAGTGGGCCACGGTGTGTCGCACTGTGCCGCCGCGGCCCGCAGGAACGCCATGTCGAATCGGGCGTTGTGCGCAACGAGCACGGCTCCGGCGGCGAACTCGAGGAAGCCGGGCAGAACCGCCTCGATCCGCGGCGCGGCGTAGACCATCGCGGTGGTGATCCCCGTGACGTGCACGACCGCGGGCGCAATTGCCCGTCCCGGGTTGACCAGTGTCGCGAATTCGCCGAGCACCGCGCCGCCACGCACCTTCACCGCTCCGATCTCGGTGATGCCGTCGGCGCCCGGGCTTGTCCCGGTGGTCTCCAGGTCCACAACCACGAAGGTGGTGTCGTAGAGGGGCGTGTCGAGATCGTCGAAAGCCAACTGCTGTGCGGTGGCTTTGCGCGGCGCGGGGTCGGACACGGCGTGCAGCCTAGAGCCTCGGTCCGACAGGAACTGGGCGCGATTTATTCCCCGAATGTTTCGAATTACACAATGGCGATTTCACCGAATCACGCGCGAAACGATCTAGAAGCTTCAATTGAGATGCAGGTCACATTCTAGATAACAGAGCATCAAATCCCCCTGGCGAGTCGAACGGCGCGGGCAGGATTTCCCGCCGTGCAGCAATCGGCCTCGGCACGGCACCCGCTACGCAGATCACCACCCGTGACCTCGACCGATTCCACCGCGTCGACCTGGGGGGAAATCGATGACGTGACATTAGATGGCACCCGACCACACGATGCGCGCAGAGCCCGGCGACAGCGGTCGACGCCGAGGCGGCGCCGCCGTTATCTTTTCGTGATTGGCGGAGACGCATCTCACACCACTTGTCCGCGCAATTAGTTGCTCGCACGCATTTCAGATTCCGACGGCTTTACAAACAACCGTGATTGGTTCGTAACCTTTTCGAGACCTCACGGAGTCCGGCACACCGAACGGTGCGACGCCGACGAAGTCCGCGGCACCACCGGGTGCGGCGTCGTGAGGCAGATCGGGAGTAAGCATCATGACGACCAATGCCGTCAAGCGACAGGCACGACGCGCAGTTGCCGCCGGGGCCGTCGGCGCTGCCACCATCGGCGCGTTCCTCCTGCCCGCCGCCCCCGCGTCGGCCCAGCCGGTGACCATCCCTGGTGTGGGGACCTTCGAGGTCCCGAACGAGGTCCAGATCCCCCAGGGGGTTCCGGGCATCGAGTTGCCGCAACTGGCTCCACTCCCGTTCCTCGCCCCCCAGAAATCTGTCGGTGAGGCCGCCCTCGACGCGGCCATGAGCAAGATCGGCGCGCCGTACGTCTACGGCGCCGCCGGCCCGAACGCCTTCGACTGCTCCGGCCTGGTGCAGTGGTCCTACCGGCAGGCGGGCAGGGAACTTCCACGCACCAGCGGCGCGCAACTCGCCTCCGGCACCCCGGTATCGGTGGATGCTCTTCAGCCCGGCGACCTGGTCTCTTTCTACGGCGGCGGCCACTCCGCCCTGTACGCCGGTAACGGCAATATCGTGCACGCGTCCACCGCCGGAACACCCGTGCAGCTCGCGCCGATCTCCTCCATGCCGATCGCCGGCGCTCGCCGCTTCTGAGAAAGCTCCGGCTCGGCCCGTGCGCCGCGGCCCGACCGTCGCAGCCGTGCGTGATCGTTTCGTTCTCTAACTGGACATCGACCTACGCCGTTCCGTAATCTAATCGAGATCTTCCTTCGGGTTGCCCGGGTTCGCGCATCGCAAACCCCCGGTATCGACGGAAGTCTCTGCGTCGGTTTCACGAGAGATCGCTTCACGAGAGAACGGGGCACTGCGGGCCGTGGCTGTACATCACCGGAGACACCGTGCGAAACGTCTGGTGGGCGGGACGCTTGCGGCCGGAGTCCTGGCCACCGCACTCTGCGGTGGGAGTCCCGCCGGAGCGGATCCGGTCGCGTTACCCGGGTCGGCGACCGATGCCGTACAGCAGATGATCGACCTTTCCCATCAGTCCGAGCAGCTCAACCAACAGGCGCTCGCCGCGCAGGACGATCTCGACGCCAAGCTCGTCGTCCAGCGTGCCGCCGACGCCAAGCTCGGCGCCAGCACCGACCTGGTGAACCTGGCCCGCGACGAGGTGCGCAGATACCAGCCGATCATCGACCGTACGGCGATCGCCGCCTATCAGGGCGCCCGCACCAACCGCTTGTTCGCCGTGCTGGTCAGCGACTCGCCGCAGCAGCTGCTCGACCAGATGTCCACGCTGGATGTGCTCTCCGCGCAGACCTCCGAGCAGCTCGACCATTACTCGAAGGCCACCGACGCCGCGACCGCGGCCGAATCGGCCGCACGCGCCGCCGCCGACGCCGCCCGCGCGGCCGCTCAGAAGGCCGACGTAGTGCGCAGCGACCTCGAGCACAAGCGCAGCGAGCTGGGCGGTGCCATCGCCCAAGTGGTGCAGGCATGGAGCGCACTGTCCACCAAAGACAAGTCGGCACTGGCCGGCTCCCCGTTCCCACCCGGTTTCGATCGCGACACGCTGTTGCAGGGCCTCGTTCCCGGCAGCGGCACCAGCGCGCTGGCCGCCGGACTCACCCGCGTCGGCGACCCCTATGTGTGGGGCGCGACCGGTCCACAGCAGTTCGACTGCTCCGGCCTGGTCCAGTGGGCGTTCAAGCAGGTCGGCAAAAATGTACCGCGCACCAGTTCGCAGCAGGCCACCTACGGCACGCCGGTCGCCAAGAAGGATCTGCAACCCGGCGACGTCGTCTTCTTCTACTCCGACATCTCGCACGTCGGCATCTACGCGGGCAACGGGCTCATGTTGCACGCCTCCACATTCGGTGTCCCCGTCGCCGTGGCACCGATGGACTCGACGCCGTTCCATTCGGCTCGGCGATTCTAGACATCGTGAGCGAGCCAACCACCGGCGTCGTATGACCGCGCACCACAGCGCCGAACAGCAGCGCCCAGCAGCCGTGGGCAGTATGCGGCGTTTGTTCGACTGGTGGTCGGCACGGCGGCGATTCGAGTTCTGCCTCACCGTGTCGACGGTGATGCTGCTGAGCGGGACCTGTGTCGCTCTGCTCATGCTGCCGAACTGGGTACTGCCGACAATGCGTGCCACGCCGCCGACCACGATCGATTCCGTCGGCCAGGCGGCGGCCACCGATCCCCGACTGGCCGAAGTGCGCCGCATCGTCGAACCTTTCGGACCGATCGTCGCCCGCCGGGTGCCGACCGGCGACGGACAGCAGTCGCTGGTCGTCGGCCATTCCGCGCAGCGGATCGAGATCGACATCCTGGAGCGCGAACTCGCCGGCGCGACCGCCGCGGTCACCGACGTCTGGGGTACCGACTGGGCGCAATCGGCACTGGTGGTCGTCGCTTCCTCCGCCGCGGAATTCGCCGCACTCGTCCGGTCGGGCACTCTGCTGCCCGCCGAGGTCGCCGCCGCATCGGTCGCCGACCCTTTCACGCCGGGCGCCCGGCCCACCGGACAACGCGTTGTCTTCAGCCCCGACGCGGGCCACCGGCTCGACCCAGCAGGTCTGGCGACCCTCCTGCGCCACGAACTCACCCACATCGCGGCCCGCGCCCAGACCGCTGACGGCGCACCACTGTGGATGGTGGAGGGATTCGCCGACTACACCGCCCACCATGACCAGGGCCACCGTTTCGCCGACATCGCCCCCACCGTCACCGCTCGCGCCCGGGTACACGACCTCGCACCGGACCTGCCCGCCGACGCCGAGTTCTCCGGCCCCGACGCCGCGTTGACCTACGAAAAGGCCTGGTCCATCTGCGCCTTCGTCGCGGAAAAGTACGACAGGTCCCGCCTGGTCCAGCTCTACCACCGCATCGCCGCGGCCAAGCAGGACCGCGCCACCGAGGACCGCATCCTGCACGATGTCCTCGGCACCACCCGCACTGATTTCCTCGCCGACTGGCACTCCTGGCTCAACGCCCGCACCACCTGATCCCGGACCGAGGCATCCACCCCCGCACCCCGAGATTCCCGCAACATCCTCGACCGTCCCGAATCTCGACAACAGATGGATTCCTCACCCACGAACCCCTACTTACGTGTGGGTGCTCGATTTACGGGTCGGAGGCCTGCGGCGCGCCATCGAGTGGACTTCCCCAACCGGACGCACCATTCGAATTTCGTCGGTGCGGCTGGTGTCGCTGGTGCAGCGGTCGGTGGCGGCCTGTCCTACCTCCCCGGCGCTTATCTCGCCCCCCTTTCCGGCTGAGCCCCCGACACAGCAGCAGCAAACCCACGGCGGCCGACCACCCGTACATCTCAGCCCGACGCATCGAACCACCCCGGCCCATACAACGCGCCCCCGCAACTTCCCGCCCAATCCACACAACCCCACGGGAGCCTCACCGCAAACCACCCGAGCACCAGCCACACGAGCACATTCCGGCCCACCTGACATCCCACCAACATCTGGCCACCCCGATGGCGACAAACCGCCCTTCACCACCCACCCTGTCGAATGGCGGCCCAGTTCGGCGTCAAAGAACCCCGACCCCCCGGCGCCGCAAATCCAACACGCCACCAAGCACCCGCCTCACCAGCACATTCCCGGCCACCAGACATCCAACCAACAACTGCAACAACCCGAACACAACAAACCACAAACCGCCCACCCACCACCCACCGCCCCGTCGAGTGCGAGTATTACGAGCACCGTTCGCGGCCCGGCTCGCGTCCGAGCGGCCGAAGCGCCCGCGCCGAAGGCGCAAGTCTCGGCCGCTCGGAC
>NZ_JBEZDE010000075.1:0-11462 GCF_040648115.1 Nocardia sp. NPDC049190 | reverse complement strand
ATAGCCGAACAGTGCTGGGTGCTACGTGAGCCGTACCCGGCTTGGCCTCCCGGGCTTCATTCGGTTCGGCCCGATGTGCACCGGGTCAACCGCTGTGGTCGCCTCTAATTCCTGATCCGATCGGTGTCCTCTGTGGTAGGACAAGGCATGACGCTGATTCAGACTCTCGTAACTCCGAGTCATATCTTGCAGGTATCCGACAGGCGACTTACTTACCCTGACGGCAGAATCGCAGAAGATTCGCACAACAAGGCCGTCTCCTGGTGTGCACAGCTAGCCTTTGGATTCACCGGAATAGCGTATGTGGACTGTGGCCAAACAAAATCGGTGTCGGAATGGATTGCGGAAACGCTGCTCGGTGCCGTAGACGTCGAAGGCGGCATAGAACTCATTAGGAGAAGAGCGCAAGACGTGGTAGCGCGACTGCCGTGGCTCGACAAGCGGCTCACGATAGTCGCTACCGGATTCGTAGACGATGCCAAGTGGGGGTGTCATCCTGTGACGTTCGTAGTCTCGAATTTTGAGTACGAAGACACTATCTGGCCGACGCATCAGGACTCATTCCGGCGCACAATACATTTCTTCCCGAACGAACCGCATACGCGGTACTTCTTGCGATCTGGTGCGAAGCTCAGTCTGCAGCACGAGAGAATCGTCCGCCGAAGGATCTTCCCGCAAGCAAAGCGTCGCGTCTGGGACGAGGTAGCACGGCGCATGATCATATTGCAAAGATTCGTGAGTACGACGAATGTGACTGTCGGGCGGGATTCGATGGTGATATCGATTCCAAAGAATTCTACTTCGCCGGGGACGATTTTGACCGACGTGACAAGTTTGGGTTTAACCATGGAGACGGCCGGGTTCAGCTTCGTCGCTGACGGCGGCCTCTTGCCAGAACGGTACGGTCCACACTTCGTCTGCGGTGATAGTGGATTCCTCGACGTAAAAGCGAAGCAGATTGGGCCTAATCCCGGAGATCAAAGAATGGAAGTGCGCATTATAAAAAAGGCAGATCAGTAGCTTCTGTGCGTCCGCCGGACGCGTGGTCCCGCCGTACCGTGGTGGTCGACATGGATCGCTCGGCCAGGATTTTCCTGTGCTTGGCGTATCTTGTGCCGCCGCTGGGCTGCGTTTGACGGCGCCTACTAACCGCTTCTCGCTGCAGTAATTCTTTGGTTCAATCGTTGCAGATACCACGTTCCGAAAAATGCAATAATAACGGCAATGAACGCCACGTAACTAGCAATTTGTGCCCATATCGGCGTAAAGAGCTGATCGGAATAGAATCGGGAAATCTTAGAGGCAATTATTCCTAGATCCACCTGAAGTTCACCGCTTGAAATACTGGCGCCTTCCAGGTTTTTCGAGATTCGTTCCAGATCGCTTACTGCGGTTTGCGCGGCATTGGCTTTTCTATCGCCCTTTACGAAGGAACCTGCCATATTTAAGAGTGTGGCGGCCACGCCGACGGCAATGCTGCTAACTACCGATAATTCCGCCCACCGTTTCCGCTTCTTGTCAACCATTATCCTTTCTTCAATGTTCCAGATATCGGTGTCAACAAGCCTGTCAGGTTCAACGCTGACCTTAGGTTCTCCATCAACCAGCACCTGTATGGTGTAAGCCTTGCCTCGGGCCATGACTGTCGGGGGTACCAACACTCTGCGATTCTCGTTGGTGCTGACGATACCCCCAGATTCATTCTGCAATACCGCCATTACCTCACAATTCACTTCAATTGCGAGCGGCTTCTCCCCGTCGAAGTCTTTACTGCTAATATCTTTGCTGCCTGTGTTCGACAGTTCAATTGTCACGACACGAGGGTCGCCTACGATAACGCTATCGTAGGCGACCGAAATCTTTTCCGGTATGGCGGTAACTCTATCGGCTATGAGCTTCGACACGCGGACGCTGACGACGAGCCGCTTTCTTTCCTTTCCATAGCGGAAGTAGTAGTAGCCGGCCGCAAGGCCAACCAAGCCGATGAGGGGGCCGACCACCTGGAGAAGTTCCACGGAAATGATTCTGCCGTAGCAGTACCGCCGGTGCTTGATTTCGTACTCATCTCACAGTAGCGGGCTCGCATCCGGCCGTCTTGCGAAGCAACCACGAGATTCGCCGAGGTTGTCTTGGGAGTTAGTTCGCGACCTTCGGCCGCGTGGCCCTGCTGACTGGTGGCCTGCATTGTGTTCCCGCGCCCCTCCAGCGTCAAGGGCGCCTCCGGCGTCAGCTCCGCTGATGGCTGTCGCCACCCTTGACCCCGGAGCCTCTACGCGAGAAGTGCAGGCCCTATTGGGGCAGGCGGGTAGCCAGCCCCACCTATGCGCACGCCACCACCCAGCAGGGCCATCTCGTTGTCACCGAGTTGTCACAAGTCACCCGGATAACCTCGGACACGACGAAATGCCCACGGAGGCGTATCACCACCTCACGCAGGAGCACGGACACTGGCGAGACCAGTGCGGACACAACGTATTCGACTCGTAATGAACCGGTCGAGCATCGTGCGACACCGCTGTGCAACGTGGGGTCAGGGTCCGGGCAGCCGAGACGCTCCGACTCGAAGAGTTCCTACTTTGACCATACAAACGCCCACGCACAGGAGCAGATTGCAGCGGACATCGTGACTTTGCAAAGTGTGTAACTTGCTGCGGTATAACGTCTCTGGCGAACGAGCGCAAACACAGGCGTACGCCCGGATCAATCAGAAGGTTAGGGGTTCGAATCCCTTCGGGCGCACAGAAATTGGCCCCCGACCTGCGTAAGCGGTTCGGGGGCCAATTGGCATTTCAGATCACCTGCACGAGATCCAGTACTTTGCCCTTACAAACGAGTCGTTACTTTCCCTCGGCGAATCGGTCGAGGGTGCTCCGAACGTCCGGGCCCTGGGTTTGTCGCTGGAGGTAGTGCTGCTCGGTGGTCGACAACTTCGCGTGCGAAAGCTGAGCCTGAGCCTGGGCCGGACCGAGGTCATCGCGGACCAACGTCGCCACCGTCCGCCGGAAGCTATACGGCGTCACCCATCGCAGCTCATCAGGCAGAGCAGCCCGCAGCGATCGGCGCAGGTTCGCCAGGCTCATCCATCCGCCGTCACGGTTGGCGAACACTGGGCCGTCCGCATCGGTGGTGTTGCCGAACAATCTGGTCAGCGCATCCACCGCCAACTTCGGAAGAACGACCGTGTGGTCCGGAGCGCCACCCTTGCGCTCGTCCTGACGGTGCACGCCCTTGCCGGCCACCTTGCCGTGGTCCAACGCCGTACCGGTACTCGTCATCGTCGGTGGATCAGCCAGCAAGTCGACATCCGACCAGCGCAACCCGAGCACCTCATTCGGTCGGCATCCTGTCGACGCCATCACGTCGATGAACTCCAAGAGCAACCGGCCCGGACGTGGCCCACTCACCCCAGGCCGACCGCGGTACGCCAGCACTGCGGAACGAACCGTCGCGAACTCCTCCGGCGTCAACGCCCGCGCTGGGGCAGCCTTGCTGGACTTACGGGTTACCTCCCGAATGGGATTTACCGTGAGCACGTCATACCGCACAGCCGTTGCGAACATGCCGATCAGCACCACGCGCAGCGTCCGGGCACGCGAGGTGGGCAACGTCCCTATGTACCGCTCAGCGCGACTCGTCGAGAGTTCCCGCACCCGCAGCGCTCCGAGCTGGGATGCACCGTGCTTCTCCCAGACCCGGCGGTACTCGTCGCGGGACTGTTCCTTGAGGTTGTCTTTCAGTGAAATCCATACCTCGAACAGCTCCGACAACGAGGTTCGTTCACTAACCACCGCACCGACGGTGGGCGTGGTTCGCTTCTTCAGGTGCCGCAGCAGTGCCCGCCGGGCATCCTCTTCGCTTGAACCGCTCCGTTCCACCTGACGGCGACGCCCGTCCTCGTCCCGGATGTAAGTCGATGCGGTGAACCGGCCCGGTCCCGACTTCTTGACTGTGATCTTGCCCCACTCACCAGGGGCCATACGCTGTCTTGGCACCGGTCACGCCGCCTGATCGAGCCCAGCGATGTAGTCAACAACGGCCTGTTCGGCGACGAACCGGCGTCGGCCGATCTTGACCGACCGCAGTTCGCCAGATCCGATCAGCTCGTAATACTTGCTGTGTCCGATCGGGATCAGTTTCCGGACCTCGGACTCGGTGAGCAGTTTCGACATGATCTGTTCCCCCCTCTTATGCGGCGGCTTGCTGGATTGCGGAATCGTTGTGCGGCCCTGGTGGACTAGCTGCGAGCAGGGCGTTGGTGTACTCGGCGCGCCAGGTGATGCGTTGGGAGACCGAGGCCATGATCATGTGGTCGCGTGGTGGCACGTTCTTGTCGCCGGGCTCTACCGGGGTGATGATCAGATGCGAGCGATCCGGCTTCACGATCCCGACCGCGGCGAGGGTTTGCCGAACGAAATCCGCGCGGTCCTGCTTGTGATCGGGGAGGGTCTTGTTCGACCAACGCCGTGAGGTCAGGACCCGGCGGCCCGGCATCCCCAACGTGTCGCGGCGGTGCGCTTTGCCCTTGCAACGGCCCGGTTGGGTTTTGGCGGTGGCGCCCTTGGGGACGATGCCGTAGCGCAGCCAGACACCGCAGCGGGGCGAGCACGGGGTGTGCTGGAGTTCGGCATGCAAGCGGTCGTAGTGCTCGGCGGCGCGCCGTGACTTGGGTTCGATGATCTCCGCGACCGACTTGGTCAGGTACTTGGTCAGATACCGCACCTTGTTGTCGGCATCCTCCGTACCGCCCAGCACGCCGATCGGTTTGACCTGAGCACCGAAGCGGACCACGTGCGCAGGCTCCAACTCGTCCACCAAGTCCATCACGTCGAGGGCTTCGTCCCATCCGGTCAAGGGCTGCCTGGTGTCGGGGTCTGTGAAGGTGCCGGCGGATTCGTCCCAGACAGGCATCCGGGACTCGGTGTAGACCTCGAGGTCGTGATGCGGCCACCACACCTGGTGATACGTGGCTGCGGTGACGGCGCGGAATACCGCGTGTGGGATCGATCCGCGGATGGCGATGTGCAGGTGCGGGGCACCGCGTTTCTGTGGTTCTACGGTGGCGAAGTACTGCACGTCCCAGCCGACCGCCCTGCGTAGGTTCTGGATCCACCGGTCGAACAGGGCCGCGAAATGCACGATGTCCCGGGCCGCACGGGTGTAGTCGTAGGTTTCCGGGTCACGCGGTGAACCGTCACCACACACCTTGCCGTCTCTACCGATCGCGCCGTCGGAGTGCACAGCCCCGTACGAGTCCAGGGTGAGCGTGACAAACGTCGACGGGCGATACTTGCCCGCGTATTCGCGCCCGATGGTGGTTTTGGCGACCTTCAACCGCGGCAAGTCGGGCACATCCTGCCGCCGAGAAGTCGAACGCTTACGCCGATCGGTCAACTTGGCGTCGAAGTCCGGGAGACGGCCCCGGAACCCGGACTCGCGCAGCTCGACATCCAGGGAGGCGACGACTTCGCGGATACCGGCCATGGCTTCCCGGTCGCCGTCGTCGGCAGCTTGCTGGTATTGGGCGAACAGGTCCGAGCGTGCCGCGATCAAACCCTTCTGCTGCTCGGTGGGCGTGAGCTTGTCCACCTGGGGTTCGTTGTCCATGTGCCAGCCTTCGTGGCATTGCGTCATCCGCAGGTAACGTGCTTTGGCCGCGCACGCCGGGCAGACCGATTCGATGGTGGCTTTGCAGGGTGACCCGATGTAGGTGACTTGCAAGGTCTTCGGGTCTTCGGCGCGCATCGGCACCGGGCGACGGCAGATGTGCTGGTCATCAGCCAGTGCGTGGGCGATATCCCGGAAGTCCGGCAGGCTGCGACGCTGGGCCGCTGTCTGCCGGACCGGGACCACGCCAGCGGTGGTGTTTTTCATCAGGCCGCCTTCGGTTTGGTCCAGTGATCGACACGCGGGAGGGTGATGGTGTCGGCCAGGGCGTCGGAGTGCCGGAAGACCAGTTCGACGGTGCCCGGCCCGGTGATGGTGGCCCGGCATTCCAGAGCACGGAAGGCATGCGCCAGGTGCGAGACCCGGTTTTCGAAGTCGGCGGGGCAGTGCCCGTCGAGCATCCGCACCCGTACCCGGTCGACCGCGGTACCGATCTGGACATCGAGCACGCGAGGGATGTACGTGCGGTCGTCCTGGGTGATGGTCAGGTGGCAGGCGCCCATGAGCTTGGCCCAACGCCGCCGGTACCGGAACCAGGTCAGATAGCGGGTGCGTGCCCGGTGGGTAACCCAACGCTCGAACATCTCCGGCCGCATCCGTTGCCACAGCATGATCCCCGCGATCGACACCCCGGCAGCCGCGACACCGACAGGCCAACCCGACACCACCCACACGGCAGCCGTGAGAGCCAACGGGATGGAGATGACCGGGAACAGGATCAGCCACCACAGACCGATCCCAATCCCCCACACGGTGTTGAGCACGCCCAGGCCGAGCATGTCGAACACGTCCAGACGAGTGTTGTGAGTTGTGTCGTGGCCGCTCATGCCGCCCACCCGGACTCGTCGTAGCCGTCATAGCCGCTGATGTCCCAGCCGGGCACCGAACCGGTCTCCACCAGCAGGTTGACCGCCACCGCAATCGGGTCCAGGCCACGGGCCTCGAGCTGGCAGCGGCGACGGGCCCGCAGGTCGATCACGACATCCGCATCGGCGGTGGGGTGGTTGCGCTTGATGCTCATGGAAGGGCCTCGATTTCGGGGATGCCGCACACCTCGCAGGTGCGGGAACGGGTGGAGGAACCCAGCGGCCACAAAGTGGTCTGCCAGACTTCGGGGAACCGGTGACCGTGCTCGACACACTGGGCGGTGGCCAGGCAGCCGTCGCACTGGACGCGGTCGCCGTCGTAGTGCCAGCCGATACCGGCACCACGGGTGTTGATGTAGGAGACGGCCTGATAGGTGGAGTCGAAACAGATCGACTCGGCCTCGTTCTCGCTGTAGATGTCGCCGCAACTGTCGCAGTACACGACCACGTGCGTCTCGGTGACGAACCCGCGCTTCACGCCGCCACCGGCCCGGACTCTTCACCGAGGTCATCAGGGTCGAAACCGCTGTAATCCTCGGTCGGACCGGTGATCTCAGGCGCCGGCGAGTAGGCATCCACAATGGCGTCGATGTCGTCGTCGGAGACGTAGAACGACCGCACCCGCACGAACTCCGTAGTGCCGTCCTCACCGACATAACCGACACCCGGTGTGTGAGCGGAGATCTCATCGCAGCGCGCACCACGATCACGAGCGCCTTGACCGTGGACCATCGCGTTCTGAGTGGGTTCATCCAGTCGGAGGCCGATGCGGACGGGGAACAGTTGCCGGTTGGGCATCGTCTCTTTCGACGGGTCCTGCAACGCCGCGACCACCGACACCGCGGCCGCACGGCCCTGTGACAGCAGCAGGCCGGTCAACCGACGGAACTCCTGCTGCTCGTCACGGTTGGCGTACGACGACAGCGACGCGGCCTCATCGATGATGATCAAGATCAGTGGTTCATCGGTGGTGGGGACGAGCTTGCGGACCCCCGCCATGCGCATCCGAGCCAGACGTTCCCGCATGGTTTCCTCGGCAGCACGCAGCATCGTCAGGATGGTGGCGGTGTCGGTCGCGAACTCGACGAACAACCGGCCCTCACCACGACCGAACTCCGCACCACCCTTCGGATCCGCCAGCCACAGATCCACCAGACCCGCTTTGATCGCGGGACCCAGGCCGGCGACCAGCGACCACAACACCGAACCCTTCCCGGAGCCGGTCGCACCAGCCAACAGGATGTGCGCATACAGCACCCGCAGCCGCCAGGAGTCGAAGTCCTCGGTCACACCGACCGGGACCGCTTCCAAATCGACCTCAGGTGAGACCGGCGCCGAAAGGACTGCCGTGTCGGCAAGGGTGTCGAACACCCGCAGCTCCAGGCGGACGAAACCCGGACCGGCCGACGACACCGTCACCGACTCGACCGCGAGATACTGCGCGAGCGCGTCGCGGGTGGTGTCGTTGTTCCAGTCCTTCAACGACTGGCCACCCAACAGCTGCACCTCGACCGACATCCCAGACGCGGTGTACTCCGCGGAAAAGACTTTCGGGTAGCCGACCTGCCACGAACCCAACCCGAGGGCAGGCCACATCAACGCCAACTGAGCGGGGTCGGTGACTATGAGCACCGCCGTTCGAAGCTCGGGAGGGGCAGCCGCGGCGTGATCGGCCGGGGTCGGGCTGGCGGTGCCGGTCCCGAGGCGACGCCATTGCAGCATCATTCCCGCGGACACGACCGCACCGGCAGCGGTGACAAACGCTTCGATCGACATCACCGCACCCCCGCATCGGAGCGCTTGCCCAGCTCGCAGAACCAGCGGCAACCGTTCTCATCCGCCGGCGGTACAGGCTGATCGCAGAACATCACGCAGCCACCTGACGGGCGATGCTGCTGCTCATTGCAGAACATGACGCACTCGGCCGGGACCGGTACAGCAGCAGCGACCGGAGCGACCGCGACCAGCAGCGGAATGGCCACCACAGCGGCCAGGACAGAAGTTGTGAACGACATTTCACACACCCCCAACAGGGACAGCGATCGGCAACATGGCCTGCACCGGTCGCGAAGAACGAATAGGTTGCACCGACGCCACAGGCACCGGACGAATCTCCGTCGCAGCCACCGACACCCGCTTGAGCACGGGCTCGGGCACCGGATCAGGATCCGGTTCGGGCTCAACGGTTGCGTGATCCTCAGTCACCGACTCGACGACCGGGACCAGGATGGGTGTCGGATGCGCATTGCGTTGTGCCGCACGGAACAACAGCGCAAGCGCGTGGGTATCGGCGAGTAGCGAGATCGGGGCGACGGCCGCCACCAGCGCCGAAGCCCAACTCGGTAGCGGGTTGCCCGCAGCGACCGCGTGCACCGAATTACCGGCTACCGAGACCACCGAGCCGACGACCAGGACCGAGAGGAAGAACCGGCGTTCCGGGGCACCGGCCAACACCAGCACCCCGAACGTCGCCAACAGGATGGTGCCGTCCACGATCAGCGGGAACAGCCACGCATCCTCCGCTGGGATATGCGCCAGCTTCGCCAGATCCCGCAAGGTGGCGTAGCTCAACCGGAACGCGGCAGCCCCGACACCGACGATGATGGCAGCGGCGGACCAACGCGCAAGACGCATCCCCGCCGACTGATCCGCCGCACTCATCACGCCGCCTTAGCGCTGGACGGGCGAGCCGCACCCGGATCCGTCGGCGCCTGCTTCGAACCCGAGTTATCGCCCTTGATCCCCGTCGCCCGGATCGACCAACCGATCGACTTGAACTCCCCCGACCCAGCGATCTTCGGCTTGATCTGCAAGCCCTCCAACTCGATCGGAGTCATACCCGGCACGATCTCCGGCGCGGCCGGAACCGGCTGCACATCCGACACGAAGATCACATCGAAACTCGCCTGCTTCGCGTTCGGCGCGGTCGGATCGGTCACGGTCGCCTTCCACAGCCGCTTACCCGTGCCGTTGCCGTCGTTGTCCAGATCGACCTTCTGACGAGTCGGCGCGCTGCGGTCCTTCTGGAACTCCGTCACCGGCTGAACGGTGCCGAGCAGGAACAACCCCTTCTCGAACGCGACGTGGAACGCGGGCTGAAACCAGATGTCTTTCAGTGCCATTGCTCAATCTCCTTGCGTGCTGGGCTCTCAGCCGTGATGCACTCCGTGTGCATACACAACAGCGTATACACAGTTGCGTATACGCACAAGAGGTTTGCGTATACGCAGTTGCAAGGAGGGTTGACGCAGCGGTCTAGAGAGGCGAGTACGCTTGTCTTGCGTATACGCAGTTGTGTATACGCCAGCAACGACCCGACGGCCCAGAGGAGTAGAGCTATGACTGAGCCTGCGTACGTTTCCATCGCGGGAGAGATCGCGCGGGACATCCGCAGCGGTGCACTACCTGCGCGGACGCAGCTACCGAGCTACTCCGAACTAGCCAAACGACACGGCATATCCGAGATCGTCATCCGGAAAGTAATCGACCTTCTGCTTCGCCAGGGGCTCGTGTACACCATCGAACGCCGCGGTACGTTCGTCGCAGCTCGGCCGACGCTGGTCCGCGTATCGCCCGAACGGCAGATGGAGGACCCGGAAGTGACCTTCGGGAACGAGTCCGCAGGCGCCGAGGACGAAGTACGAATCGAACGCGAGTCGTCTTCAATACCGGCAGACGAAGAACTGGCCGCGTTGCTCGGAATCGCCCCTGGGGACGAAGTGGAGCACATCGCCACCTTGGCATCCGAGCAAGGACGGCCGATCTCGATCTCCGACAGCTACCAGCTGCCAGGCACCGACGTCACCACTGCCGAAATTCTCGAGGAGACCCTTGCCGACCGGCCCCCGGTGCCGACGCACGCCGTATGGCTCGAGGTGCCGTCCGGCGAACTGGTCAAGACAGTTCATCAGCGCTTTCTCATGAACGACGGTCGCGTCCTGATGGTCTCAGACGTGTCATACCCCAGAGACCGGTACGAATCGTTCGTCTTCAGGATGACGCTCGACCCGCAGGCCTGACCAAATAAGCGCAATGGCCCGGTCGCACCATCGACCGGGCCATTGCTATGTCTCGACTCAGTCGCGACGAACCCAACCCTGCACCACATCGTTCAGGTTCCACCATGAGACATGTTGCTCATCTTGTGATTCCAGCGACCACCGGCCACTCAGCCCATCGAAGAACGCATCGTCTCCTGTCTTGCCGCCCTTCGGCTCACCCACATAGATCAATCGCCGGCCACCCCGCGCCTCGAACATCTCCAAGGCCTTGGACGCCATCGGATCACCCCATCCGGGCGGCCAGCACAGCAACAGGGCCGAGTCGCCATTCAGCTCGGCCTCGAACTCATCAAGCCCCCCGACCGGGTACCAGACATCGCGTTGACCATCCGCACCAGGAAACGACGGGTTCGCCGTCGTGTCCGGTGGTTCCGAATCGAACGCCCGTACATCCGTGCCGGCATCAGCAAGTTGCTTTGCCCAGTAGCCACGTCCCGCACCCAGCTCGAGCACCAGGCGCCCTGCACTGAACGTCCTCAACCACTCCACTGTCTCTGGAGACGGAATCGCATACGCGTAGGCACTCTGCAAGATTGTCTGTCCGTGCGCGCCTTGCACCATGCGAGTGGTTGCCGAATTTCGCCATACAGGATCAAGAGCGCCTGCGGCGGCGCATGCGCGCCGCCGCCGCGCCACGCAACGCAACGGCGACCTCGTCGCAGGCTCCTCGGCCACCGGCGTGGCGGCGCGTCGGCAGCACGCTTGCGCTCCGGAATGTCGCTCCAGGACAATCTTGCTCACTTCTTCAATAGCCGAACAGTGCTGGGTGCTACGTGAGCCGTACCCGGCTTGGCCTCCCGGGCTTCATTCGGTTCGGCCCGATGTGCACCGGGTCAACCGCTGTGGTCGCCTCTAATTCCTGATCCGATCG
>NZ_JBEZDE010000074.1:0-11485 GCF_040648115.1 Nocardia sp. NPDC049190 | reverse complement strand
CAACGGTTCCAGTTCGGCAGCGGCCGAGACTTGCGCCTGCGGCGCGGGCGCTTCGGCCGCTGGGACGCGAGCCGGGCCGCGAACGGTGCTCGTAAGACTCGCACTCGACGGGGGTCGAGGGTGCTGGGTTGGGTGGTTTGTGGTTTGTGGGGTGGTTGGGGGTGGTGTGCGTCGCTTTTCAGGCGAGGCGCGATGATGCGGAAACAAAGTGCATCTGCGGTGTCGGGTGAGGGCCGACTCCTTTGGTGATCTGGTCGCTACGGCGCGGGCGAACATTGACGGAGAGGCTCGGGCGGAGCGAGTGCCCGAGTTCTACCCGTGAGTAGGGTTGTTGGCGCACGCCCGATACGCTGCACGCATGCCGTATTTGGAACGTGAAGGGGAAGTGTTCGTCGTCTACCTCGGCAACGAGGGGCAGACCGACGGTGAGAACCGCTTTCACCCGGACTGGATCGACGAGTTCCACGCGCTGCTGGATCAGGTCGAGAGTTCCGAAGGGCCTGCCGCGCTGGTGACGACGGCGAGCGGAAAGTTCTACAGCAACGGTCTGGACACCGACTGGCTGTCCGGCAACCTGAACGCGACGCACAGCTATCTGGACCGGGTGCACTCGCTCTATACCCGCCTGCTCGGCTTCCCGCTGCCGACCGTCGCCGCGATCAACGGCCACGCGTTCGGTGCGGGCGCTATGTTGGCGACCTCGCACGACTTCCGGGTGATGCGCGCTGACCGCGGCTTCTACTGCTTGCCCGAGGTCCACCTCGGCATGCCGTTCACCGCCGGCATGAACGCCCTGCTCACCGAGCGGTTGTCCAATCAGGTCTGCGTGCAGGCGATGACCACCGGCCACCGCTATCCGGCCGATGAGGCGATCGCGGCAGGCATCGTCGACGACAAGGCCGATGCCCCTTCGTTGCTCGCGACCGCGATCGGACGGGCCGCGGCACTGGCGGGCAATCGCAAGCCGAATCTGCCGGTGATCAAGCGCGCGTTGCACGCGAAGGCGTTGGCCGGTCTGCTGGTGCCGACCACTCCGGAGAACCTGGCGTTCGACCCGAAGTGACGGGAATTCGCCGTCGGCGCCGGCCGCCGCGAGGGTAGACCGACCGCGCGCAGTGCGCCGGCGTGCCTAGGCAATGCAAGACTGTGACACATGCCATCACCGCGAAGCGGACGCCAGGACTCGCACCTCGACGACCGCGCGATGTGCACGGCTGCCGATGACGTGGCCGGCGGCTGCGACGCTGCCATCCGGGCAGCGTCCGCGGAGTTGATCGCGCTCTCGCACGCGATCCACGCCGAGCCGGAGTTGGCCTTCGAGGAGACCCGGAGTGTCGCCAAAACCCTCGCCCCGCTCGCCGAGCGCGGCTTCGAGATCGAGGCCGGCGTCGCCCAGTTGCCCACCGCGTTCCGCGCGCGCTACGGCAGCGGGTCGCTGACCGTCGGGATCTGTGCGGAGTACGACGCGCTGCCCGAGATCGGGCATGCGTGTGGGCACAACATCATCGCGGCGACGGCGGTGGGCGCGGCGCTCGGCCTCGCCGAGGTCGCCGACGAACTCGGCCTCACCGTGCTGGTGCTCGGCACCCCCGCCGAGGAGAGCGGCGGTGGCAAGGTGCTCATGCTGGAGCGTGGAGTGTTCGACGACGTCGCGATGGCGATGATGGTGCACCCGGGTCCGTTCGACATCGTCGGTGCGCACTCGTTGGCATTGGCCGACGTGTCGGTGGTCTTCCACGGTCGCGAGGCGCACGCCAGCGCGGCTCCGGAACTGGGCCGCAACGCGGGCGACGCGATCACCGTCGCGCAGGTAGCCCTCGGATTGCTACGCCAGCACCTCCTGCCCGGCCAGCAACTGCACGGTATAGTCGGCGAGGGTGGCGTAGCCCCTAACATCGTGCCCGGACGCGCGGAACTGCTGTATTACTTTCGCGCGATCGACTCGGTAGCTCTCGATGATCTGATGCGACGAGCGTCGGCGTGTTTCGAGGCGGGCGCCCTGGCGACCGGCTGCACCCACGAGGTACGAACGCTCGCGCCGACCTATACCGAGTTGACCCCGGATCCGGAGTTATTGTTTGCGTATCGCGAACAGATCATCGGATTGGGACGCGTGCCGATCGCACCGGAACTCGAGGCGCAGCGGCCGCTGGGCAGCACGGACATGGGCAACGTCACCAATGTCATTCCGGGCATTCACCCGGTCATCGGCATCGATGCCGGTGGTGCTGTGACGCATCAGCCAGGTTTTGCCGCGGCGAGCATCAATGCCTCGGCGGATCGTGCGGTCCTCGATGGTGCGCTCGCGCTCGCGCGTACCGCAATCAGCGTTGCCCGCGATGACATACACAGACACAGGTTGTTGCAACGGCTCGTTCAACGACAGGAGGACATTCGGTGAGCACTACCGGCCGTTCGGCGGCGCGGGCCAAGGGCCCGAAGGCGGTGGCCTGCGTCAGCACGGAGAGCGCAGGGAACCCCGCTTCGTCGGACATCGCGCGAGCCGGGCGGGCGGCGGTCGAGTCGTGGCTGACCGAGCACGCGGTCGACCTGGTCCAGTGGCGCAGGCACATCCACGCCAATCCGGAGCTGTCCCGCACCGAGTTCGCCACCACCGAGTTCGTTTCGACCTGGCTGACCAAGGCGGGTCTGGTGACACGCGTGCTTCCCGGTGGTACCGGCCTCATCTGTGACATCGGACCGGAGGGACCGCGGATCGGTCTGCGCGCGGATATGGACGCGCTCCCGCTGCAGGAATTCACCGGACTGAGCTTCGCGTCCACCGTGCCCGGCGTTTCGCACGCGTGCGGCCACGACGCGCACACCGCGATTCTGCTCGGCACAGCGCTGGCGCTGGCCGAGGCGCCGGCGCTGCCGGTCGGTGTCCGGCTGGTCTTTCAGCCCGCCGAGGAGGTGATGCCGGGCGGTGCGATCGACGTGGTCGCCACCGGTGCGATGGCGGGAGTCGAGCGGATCTTCGCGCTGCACTGCGACCCCCGCCTGGAAGTGGGCCGGGTCGGCATCCGGGTCGGTGCGATCACCTCGGCGGCCGACACCATCGAGTTGGTGCTCGACTCCCCGGGCGGTCACACTTCGCGCCCGCATCTGACCAGCGACTTGGTCTATGCGATCGGCACGGTGATCACGGGTCTGCCCGGTTTGCTCAGCCGCCGCATCGACCCGCGCACCAGCACGGTGATGGTCTGGGGCGCGGTGAGCGCGGGTAAGGCGCCGAATGCGATTCCGCAGACCGGAATGCTCACCGGCACCGTCCGCACCGGCGATCACGCCACTTGGTCGCTGCTGGAACCGATGGTGCACGAGATCGTCGACGGCCTGCTCGCGCCGACGGGTGTGCGTTACCAGCTGAACTACCGGCGCGGTGTGCCGCCGGTGGTCAACGACGAGCATTCCACCCGAATGTTCGAGGACGCGATCCGCCGACTCGGTCCGGATGCCCTTTCCGACACCATGCAGTCCGGCGGCGGTGAGGACTTCTCCTGGTACTTGGAGGAGGTGCCGGGCGCGATGGCACGTCTGGGCGTCTGGTCCGGACACGGCGAGCAGTTGGATCTGCACCAGCCGACCTTCGACCTCGACGAGCGGGCACTCGCGGTCGGCATCCGGGTGTTGAGCAATATAGTGCTCGACGCGGGCTGAGTTTCCGTCACAGGTTATTGGTCACAGCACGGCGTGGTCGGCCCGCGCGACGGTCACGCCACCGGTGTCACCCGATCGAACGCGGTCAGCTGAAGTTGCCCGGTCCGACATTACGGCTGTTGCGGGTGCGCAGCGCGTGGACGTAGTCCTCTGGCGCACCCGCTTTTTCGGCGGCGTCAGCGATCACACCGATATAGCGGGCCGACGGCAGGCCGCCCTCGTAGGCGTCGAGCACATACAGCCAGGCCAGCGTTGGCTCCGCGGCGCCGTCCGCGTTGCGGGTGACGCGCAGGCGGATCTTCTTGTGGATGCCGAAGTCCGAGCCTTCCCAGCGATCCAACCGCTGCTCGTCCTCCGGGGACACGTCGTAGAGCACGACGAACACGCGAGAACCCGGCTCCTCGACGACCGTCGCGAGAGGCCCTTCCCAACCGATATCGTCACCGGCGAAGGTGAGCCGCCAGCCCTCCAACCAGCCCGTCCCGGACATGGGGGAGTGCGGACAGCGCTCGAGCATCTGCGTCGAGTCCATGTTGGACCCATAAGCGGCGTATATCGGCACCAGCAAAGGGTAGCCAATAACCTTCGGAGACTGCGTTCGATTGCCGCACCTGCGGCGCGGCGCGCGGAGCGCGACGGTAGTCCACCGGTAACGCGGTCGGGAGTGCGAGGCGGTTGCCGGATAACGTCTAGTGCGTGCCGGAGATCCTGGCACAAGGCTCTAGCGGAGGTATCAATGACCCGCATCGCGATCATCGGCGGTGGACCGGCCGGTTACGAGGCGGCACTGGTGGCGGCCCAGCACGGGGCGTCGGTGACGCTGATCGATTCCGACGGCATCGGTGGGGCGTGCGTGCTGTGGGACTGCGTGCCTTCGAAGACGTTCATCGCCTCGACCGGTGTGCGCACCGACCTGCGCCGCGCCCGCGATCTCGGCATCACGCTCGACCCGAACCAGGCGCAGGTGCAGCTGTCCGAGGTCAACGCGCGCGTGAAAGCGCTCGCATTGGCGCAGTCCTCCGATATCCGCTCAAAACTGCAGACCGTCGGGGTGACGGTGCTGACCGGGACCGCCGAGCTGATCGATCGCGCCGGCGGGCTCGCCGCGCACCGGGTGCTCGCCACGCTGTCCGACGGCGCGCAGCAGACCATCGAGGCCGAGGTGGTGCTGATCGCGACCGGCGCGAGCCCCCGTGTGCTGCCCGGCGCCGAGCCGGACGGTGAGCGCATCCTCAACTGGCGCCAGCTCTACGACTTGGCCGAGCTGCCGGAGACTCTGGTGGTGGTCGGCTCCGGTGTCACCGGCGCCGAGTTCGTCTCCGCCTATACCGAGATGGGCGTGCGGGTGAAGCTGGTATCCAGCCGTGACCGTGTCCTGCCCGGCGAGGACGCCGATGCCGCGCTGGTGCTCGAGGACGCGCTCGCCGAGCGCGGTGTCGAACTGGTCAAACACGCGCGTGCCGACGCGGTGCAGCGCACCGCCGAGGGCGTCGTGGTCACGTTGTCCGACGGCCGCACGGTGTCCGGCTCGCACGCACTGATGACCGTCGGGTCGACGCCCAACACCGCGGGGCTCGGGCTGGAGCGGGTCGGTATCGAACTCGACAGTGGCGGTTATCTGCGGGTGGACCGGGTGTCACGCACCTCGGTGCCGGGCATCTATGCCGCGGGCGACTGCACCGGTCTGTTGCCGCTGGCCTCGGTGGCCGCGATGCAGGGACGTATCGCGATGTACCACGCGCTCGGCGAGGGTGTCAGTCCGATTCGCTTGAAGACCGTTGCCTCCGCGGTGTTCACCCGTCCCGAGATCGCGACCGTCGGGGTCAGCCAAACCGCCATCGACAACGGCGAGGTGCCCGCGCGCACGGTGATGCTGCCGTTGAACACCAACCCGCGCGCCAAGATGTCCGGGCTGCGACGCGGTTTCGTCAAGATCTTCTGCCGCCCCGCGACCGGCGTGGTGATCGGCGGTGTCGTCGTCGCGCCGATCGCCTCGGAGTTGATCCTCCCGATCGCGCTTGCGGTGCAGAATAACCTGACGGTCAACGATCTGGCGCAGACCTTCTCGGTCTATCCCTCGCTCACCGGTTCGGTGACCGAGGCGGCCCGTCTGCTGATGCGGCACGACGACCTGGACTGACGCGTGCTGTGCCGTGTCCGTTCTCGGACACCGGCCGCTGGGACACCGGGCAGGCGGCGGGCCCGGGCGATCTTGCCACCCTTGGTTATTCGCCGCATTGCCCATCGTGCGCACATGTGGTTCACTCCTCCACAGAGATGCGATCGGACGGCGGTCGCGAGGTTCGGTGTGGGGGGATAGTCCTTTCCAAATCGGAACAGCACATGATTCGGCTTTGTTCGACGATCAGGCGTCTCACCCAGGGACAACTGAGTGCGGACAACCCGGTCCGCATCCGGGAAGGGATTGCGAAAAGTGAAACATCGTAAGCCGAGTCGAGCCCAGCGAGCGATGGCGAGCACCTCGTTGCCACTGGCCACTGCGGCCGCTGTGGCCACTCTCTTCGCAGCGCCGGCCGGGGCGGCTCCCAACGATCAGCCGACTACTCCGCCGACGCCGGCTCCGGCGCAGCCGGGCGTGAACGAGTCGCCGAGCACTCCGGAGACCACCAAGCCGGATCCGAATGCGCCCCAGTCGAATCAGGGTTCCGAGAAGCCGGAGAGCTCACCGACGCCGAGCCAGCCCGGCGTCACCACTCCGGACCCGAACCAGGTGATGCCGGAAAAGCGGGATCCGAAGCTGTCCGCGCCGACCCAGCCGGGCGTGACCTCACCACGCGTCGCGCCGCTGCCGGTCCCGGGTCAGCAGCCGGGCGAGGCGCAGCCCGCGGTCACGCCGGAGCAGGGCGGCCCCCAGCAACCGGAGCAGCCGGGCGCGCAGCAGCCCGACACCCCCGGCGACCAGAACGCCGAGGCGAAGCAGCCGGAGTCCTCGAAGCCGGTGCAGCCACGCTGGCAGGCGCCGCGGCTGGAATCCGCTCCGCCCGCGCCGGTCGTGGAGATGACAGGTCCGCACGCGGAGCTGGGCGCGAACGTCGACGGCGGCACGCTGCTGCCGGGTTACGTGGCCAACACCCACCACTTCGGCAACGAGGCGGGTTACGTCGGCACGATCGGCTACCGCACGCCGACGGGTGCGGGCGAGGCCGGTGTCTCGGTGGAGTTCGTCGACAAGAACACCATCAAGCTGACCACCTACACCGGTGGCGAGGGCTTGGCCGACAACAACACCACCGCGGTGTTCGACACCACTCAGCTGAACATGGCCAAGGCCGCGGTGGAGGGTTGGATTCGTGAGCAGCCGGGCGGCGCCGCCGCGCTGGATGCCGCCGCGCAGGTTAAGCTTCCGCTTCAGCCGGGCGAAATAGCACCGCAGACCATCGAAGTGGCTGGTGTCACCACCCAATGGGGTGGTTCACTCCAGTACTGACACGAGCTGATTTCGACGGGTGGGGCGGTCGTTCGCGACCGCCCCACACGTGTGTCCTGGGGAAAGGATTGGGTGTGACCTCCGAGGGTGATGCGAGGGAGAACGAGCCCGACCGGTCCGGGTCGGGGTTCGGACCGCCGCTGGGAGAATTCGGACCACCGATTTCCGAATTCGGCCCACCGACGGGCGCCGACACCGGCCCGCGCTGGTCACTGCCCGAACAGCAGACCGACCACCCCGAGCTGATCTGGCGACCCGCCGCCGAGCCGGAGACGACGCCCGCGCCGCCGCCGCAGTATCGGGCGCCGGATTCGACCGACCATTCGGATCGGCCGTCCACACCACCTGTACCGCCCCCGCCTGCCCACGGCGACTCGACCGCTACGGCTGCCGTGCGTTCACCGACACCAACCCGAGACGGCGAAAAGGACGCGTGGTGGAACCAGCCGACCGCCGAGGGGGGTGTGCCGAAGCCTCCGTCGTCCACCGACTCCGGTCTGTCCTGGGCCGAGGACCCGATCGCCATGCGACTCGCGCTGCGCGTCCCCCCGACGCCCGCGCCGACCCGCCGGACCGGCCCCTCGAAGCGTCGGATCGTGCTCGGCGCGCTGGCGGCGCTGATCGTGTTGATCGCGTTGACCGTGACGATCGTCTCGGTGTCCGAAAACAATGGTGACGAGAGCGCGTCGCCCGGCGCAGGCGGAAGAACGACCGCGGCATTGAGTTGCCCGTCCAGCAAGGAAGGCAAGGTGACCGTCGGCAACGGCCCTGGCGACACCGCCAGCGGCCCCGGGGCCATTCTCGGGTTCCAAAACGCGTTCTACGTGGCACGTAACGGGGAACGGGCCAGGTCGTTCGTGGCGCCGGATGCGGATTTCTCCACCGCCGCCGTCATTCAGAAGGCGATCGACGAGCAGATTCCGGCGGGAGCCACGCATTGCGTGCGCATCACCGAGGTGGGCCCGGACTCCTTCGATGTCGACTTGACCGAGCACCGCCCGGACGGCACCACGATCGTGTATCGACAGAGTGTCACCATCGTCGACCGGGACGGCAAGAAACTGGTCTTCATCATCCGGGAACGGTGACACCTTCTCATATATTGAGAATTGAATTTCATATTCTGGTCGGCGATATGCGACAGTGAGGTCTCGCGTACCGCGGCGTTCCTCGGAGGTTTCATGTCGCCGATCACCCCACCGCTGGCTCGGCGGCTCGACGGCCTGAAAAGCTCCGCGATCCGCGACCTGTTGAAGCTGACCGCCCGTGCCGACGTGATCAGCCTGGCCGGTGGACTGCCCGACCAACAGCTCATGCCGCGTGATCGGATCGCGCGGGCGGCGGAGTCGGCGCTCGCGGATCGCGCGCGGCTGCAGTACACCGAATCAGCGGGATGGGGACCGCTGCGCGACGTACTGTCGGCACGGGAGTCGGCACGCCTGGGTCGACCGGTGCCGCTCGAAGAAGTATTCGTCACGCATGGCTCGCAGCAGGCGCTGTCGCTACTTGCCGAGGTGCTGCTGGACCCGGGCGCACTTGTCGTGGTCGAGGATCCGGCGTATGTCGGTGCGCTGCAAGTCTTTCGCGCGGTGGGCGCGCGGATCGTGACAGTTCCGCTGGACGCCGAGGGTATGCGGACCGACGCGCTGGCCGAACTACTCGACCGGGGGGACTGCCCCGCGCTGGTGCACACCGTGAGCAATTTCCACAATCCGCGGGGCGTCACCATGAGCCCGCGGCGTCGCCGCGAACTCGCCGCACTCGCGGACCGGTACGGATTCTGGGTGATCGAAGATGATCCCTACGGCGAGCTGTGGTTCGATCAGCCGTCGCCGGAGCCGATTGCGTCATACTCGCCCAACGTGATCCGGCTGTCGAGTGTGTCGAAAACGCTGGCGCCGACTTTGCGGGTCGGGTGGATGATCGCACCGAATGCGGTGTGCCGGGGCGTGGAGCTGCTGAAGCAGGGCGCGGACCTGTGTGGTTCGGCTCTGACTCAGCAGATCGCCGCCGACCTGCTCGCGGACACGGACTGGCTGGTGGCGCATGTGGACAAGATCCGGCAGGTCTACGGTGAGCGGGCGGGCGTCCTGGTCGGGCGCCTGCGCGAGCGCCTCGGTGACCGACTGGTGACTACCGAAGCCGCCGGCGGCATGTTCGTGTGGGCCGACTTCACCGATGGCACCGACACCGTGGACCTGCTGCCCCACGCGGTCGAATTCGGCGTCGCCTACGTTCCCGGCGCGGCCTTCGCGGTGTCCGGCGCGCACCGCAACTCGATGCGCTTGTGCTTCACCACCTCCGAAGCAGCGACGCTGCAGGAGGCGGCTGATCGCTTGGCTCGCGCCGTAGCGCGATAGCGTCCTACTCGCCGCAGCCGAACACGGCACGGTGTCGTCGCTAATCCACCCAACCGTAGGTGCGTTCGACGGCCTTGTTCCAGGCGGCCAGCTGGTGGTCGCGGTCCTGCGGCGACATCCTGGGATGCCAGATTCGGTCAGCAGCCCAGTTGGCTCGAATATCGTCGGTGCTCGGCCAGAAGCCGACCGCCAGACCGGCGGCGTACGCGGCGCCCAACGCCGTGGTTTCGTTGACCACCGGACGCACCACCGGAACGTCGAGGATATCGGACTGGAACTGCATGAGCAGGTCGTTGCCGACCATGCCGCCGTCCACCTTCAACGTGGTCAACTCCAGGTCGAGTTGCTGGGACTCGGCGTCGGCACGCATCGCGTCGACCACCTCTCGGGTCTGGAACGCCGCGGATTCCAGCACCGCCCGTGCCAGGTGCGCCTTGGTGACGAATCGGGTGAGCCCCGCGATCACGCCGCGCGCATCCCGTCGCCAACGCGGCGCGAACAGCCCCGAAAAGGCCGGGACGATATAGGCGCCACCGTTGTCGGCGACACTGCGGGCCAGCGGTTCGATCTCGTCGGCGGTGGAAATGATGCCGAGATTGTCGCGGAACCACTGCACCAGTGAGCCGGTGACCGCGATGGAGCCCTCCAAGGCATACACGGCGTCCGCCTCGCCCAGGCGGTAGCACACCGTGGTGAGCAGGCCGTGTTTGCTGATCACCGGTGTAGTTCCGGTGTTCAGCAGCATGAAATTCCCGGTGCCGTAAGTGTTCTTGGCCTCGCCGGGCGACAGACAGGCCTGGCCGAAGGTGGCGGCTTGCTGATCGCCGAGAATGCCCGCGACGGGCACCCCGGCCAACGGGCCGGAGCTGATCTGCGCGTACACCTCCGAGGAACTGCGAATCCGCGGCAGCATCACTTCCGGCACGCCGAACTCCGCGCAGATCCGCGAATCCCACTGCAGTGAACGCAGATCCATCAGCATCGTGCGGGAAGCATTGGTCACGTCGGTGATGTGCTCGCCCGTGAGATTCCACAGCACCCAACTGTCGACCGTGCCGAAACATAACTCGCCTGCTTCCGCGCGGTCGCGCGCCCCCTCGACATTATCCAGGATCCAGCGCAGCTTCGGCCCGGCGAAATAGGTGGACAGTGGTAGACCGGTACGGTCCTGGTAGCGGGTCGGCCCCACCGCGCCACCCAGTTCGGTACACAACTGATCGGTGCGAGTGTCCTGCCAGACGATTGCGTTGTGAATCGGCTTGCCGGTCTTGCGGTCCCACACGACTGTGGTCTCGCGCTGGTTGGTGACCCCGACCGCGGCGATGTCGTCGCCGGTCAGCCCCTTGCGCTGCAACGCCTCGCCGAGCACGAGTGCGGTATTACGCCAGATTTTTTCGGGATCGTGCTCCACCCAACCCGGGTGCGGGAAGATCTGCTCATGCTCGCGCTGGGCCACGGCTTCGACCCGCCCCTGCCGATCGAAGACGATGCACCGACTCGAGGTCGTGCCCTGATCGATGGCGGCCACATAGCGACGCATTCGTGCAGGTTACTTGAATTCATGCGGTGTGGGTCCGACAGCTGTGCTTGCTGGGCAGCGCTTTCGACGCTGCGAGCGGGGGAGGTCGCGCTGACGGCGGCAATAGCGAATTCTTCCCACCACGGCGGCGCGTGCAGGGTCCTGACCGGCTTCGCTCCGAGAGAACGTGTCCTCGGTTCAGGCAGGATCAGCGGGGAAGCTACGCCCAGCCGAGCGGGGGTGACTCCGGACCGCGGGTGGTCGGCTCTGATGCGCTGATCTGTAGCCGTTGACGCCTGATTCGACGGAGTGCGCAGCACCGTGCTCTGCTGCGCGATCCGGGGTCGTCATCAGTCTCACTCCTTGTGGGAGCGACGACGTCGCACCGCGACGCGGGAACGGCGCGTCGCGACAGGGTCGGCTCAGGGAACTCATTGGTGAATGCGGGGCCTCGAGGAGGTGACCAGCAGGATCCAACCCGGCGGTGGGTATCCCTGA
>NZ_JBEZDE010000073.1:0-12293 GCF_040648115.1 Nocardia sp. NPDC049190 | reverse complement strand
CGAAAGAACCGTCGACTTTGACCGAACTCGAACGTGATATCGCCGACCGAGTCGTGCAGGGCTACACCAACCGCGAAATCGCGGCTCAACTCTTCATCAGTCGCAAGACCGTCGAGAAACACCTCGCACGAGTCTTCACCAAACTCGGCACATCCTCCCGCTCCGAGGTAGCCACAGCGATGGACCGACGCGGCCGAACTCGCCGCTGGGGGGCGTAGTCGCGGCGACGGGAGTTCTAGGTGGGTCCTCCGCCGGGTCTATTCGACGCCCCGGTTTGCCGAAACGACGACATCATTCGCGTTGGCGTCCGACTGGAACCAAGGGGCCGGTATGGCCGAACTCCGTCCGTTCAGGAGTCCGCACGGATGCGCTGAATCGGCTGTATACCGCTAGGTTGCCGCTGGGTCGCCTTCCAATTCGGAAAGCTTCGATGCAATCCAATCCAGATACTGGGTCGTTGCTTCCTGAGCGCTCAGGGTGTCGCGATTGTTGATCGCATGGAAGATACGCTCGTGAAGTGCCGCGCACATTTCCGTGGCTCCGGGCATAGCGGCCAACTGTTCGCTCAGGCGTCGTAGGGCGATCGAGAACGACGTAGAGAGGTCGACCAAGACGGGGTTGTGCGTACTCGCCGCGATGGCAAATCGAAATTCGGCGTCAGCCTGCGCGAACTCGTTGGAACCGAGATCGGGTGCAGCAAGTATCTCGTGCATTCGTGCGATGAGGTCACTCATTCGGCTGATGTCCTCATCGGTTCGTGCACGTGTGGCGATGCGTGCCATCTCCAGATCGAGTCCCCGGCGCACAGCGAGCACATCTTGCGGGTGCGCTCGGCTCAACCGCTCGAGGAGTTCACGAGAAGTCGACGTCTTCGCCCGGACGTACGTACCGTCACCCTGCTTGACTTCGAGCATTCCCGCGTGGGCGAGAACCTTGACGGCCTCTCGCACGGTTGTTCGTCCGACGCCGAGTTGGGCCTGTAACTGGGGTTCGGGCGGAAGTTTGGTCCCGACTCCGAAGGCTCCGTTGCGGATGCCACGCTCGAGCCTCTGGACTACCTCGTCGACCAGGCCCCGCTTGCGGACTGGAGTAAGTTCGGCCTGCCTTGACGTTCCGGCTGTAGGCACATCGGGGAGCACGTGGCAAGTGTACGGCAGACATTTTACGAACGGATCATCAGTTGACCGTTGCCGTAAACTGCCGCTATTCAGCTGACATCTAGAAAGCTGTTCGCCCCTCGGGAGACCTGCGAGGAGCGATCGGCTGGCGGCCCGTATCGGCGCTGGTGATGTGGCTCGCATCGAAGTCTGGAGCTGCGGGGGAGCGAAGTTACCTTTCGATGTTGTGCGAGGGGCGCCACCCACTGGCTCTACGTGCGATCGAGGTGAGCTGCGGTAGATCTGATACCGGAGCTGCAGCCTGTAGGCATTTGCCCCATATCTCTTGCGGTGAGGTCGTGAGATCGTCGTATCGTGTTGGAACTCTATTCCTTCGATACGCGAGTCGATTCAGCTGCCTCCGGGCGGGGTTCGCTCGATGTTGTTTCGTTGTCGCATTCCGGTTTGTGCGGTTCCCGACACACCAGCGCGCATCACCATTTCCTTGGCCGCCAGGTGTCGACGAACGCGGTCGCCAGGCGCCGATGCTGCCCACTGACGCATCGCGGCGGCTGTCCACTACCTGTGGCATGGTCCAGGAGGACGAGCGGTGAGTGACTTGACGGTCGGCAAGTATCTCCCGCGTAAGGAGGCAGTGCTAGCGGCTTGCCGCGGATGGCCGCTGGTGGGCAATCCCGTTCTCGAATCAGCGTGTGAACTGGCCACCATCTACGAATCGCAGAACAATCTCCTCCTCGACGTCGATGACATTGTCAACAATGATCGGTATCAAGAACTCGGACGGATCATGGATTGGGCCGAGCTGGTCGACGCGGTCGTCTGCGACCGTCGTGACGGATTGATTGCGTCGATCGATGAGTGGGTCGACCTCGTTGTGCCAGCGGCCTCACCGACAGCGCCGCTGCACGCGGAGACCGTAGGGTTGGTGGTGGACAGGCTGGCGCTGCTGACAGTTCGATCGTATGTCGCGTTCGCGAACGAGCCAGGTCCCGTAGCGCGAGCCGTCCATGCCCAGCTCTACGCCAATGCCACTGGTTACGAGGAACTGGCTGATGTGCTCTCCGCTGGATTGCGACGCCTGCCGTCCACCCAAAGGCGGGCTGGATTGCGTTCACGCTGAGGGGATCGGTCGCTACACCCAACCTGGTGTCGCCCGTTCCCACTGAACGGTCCGTTCGGCACCGGCGCGACCGGTGAGCAGATTCGCCGGTGATCTGAGGTTTGGGCCACGACGTCGTACCAACTGCCTTCGCCAGTCCAGTTGCGCGGTGATTGCCAAGGGTGCACCAGCTCTGGTGTGAAGAAGGCCTGTAGGTTCGAGGGTATTCGGAACGGAAACGAGCCGGGCGGTCGTCGATACCGCAGTGCGATACCGATGCGCTGAATGTGTTGGGGGCGGCTGAAGTCTCGTCGGTGGTTGACGAGCTCACCCGGGAATCGCTCTCGCGCCTGGCCGAACGGTCGATGACCGCCGAACACGTGGTGGACGAGTTCGGGCGGGTGTTCGCGACCCCCGTGCGGTCCGCCGGGTGACTTCGACTGCAATCCCTTGGTCGCCGTGTTTCAGGTAGGTCCCACGCTTTCATGGCACGAGACGCCCTTCGTCGAAGTCGACTATCACGCATTCACCATCACCGCGGTTGGTTGTGCCTGGAACGAAGCTCATGTTCGAGTTCCGAAACCGGTGGTGCCCGACATCGCTCGACAACTGGCCACCGAACCCTGGACCGACCTGTTCATGCGCTGAGTGGACTCCTACTGTCCCGCCTCGCGTCGCAGCATGGTTTGCGCGATTCTTTGTCGGCCCTCGCTGTTATCCGTGCGCACCATTGCTCATGCTGGTCGTACAGTGCGTCCCAGTCCTGCGCGGCAATAGATCGCCATTTCTGCGCGAGCTCCGCCGCGTGCACTGCCGGCGCTGCCCTCTCGACTTCGTTTTCGGCGTGCGCAGCCCAATCGACAAGTCTGACCCAGTGCGCGAAATCATTTAGAAGTTCCGATTGCATCTCCAACCCCTTTGATGTTATTTAATCCTGTAACTCCGGCGCGCGTGACCACGACCAGAACCGGTCATCGGGTTATGTGCCATAGGCTCGCGACGTCCCGATCTACCTGGGCATATCCTGTTTCGATTGATCCTCGGGATCTCTCACGCTCGGCCTTGGCGATTTGTGATGGGCTACAAGATGAGAAAGGGCCGCAGTCAATTAATGCCTCGAATTGACTGCGGTCGCGCTCGAGGCTCAACATTTCTTACCTCCAGGAGGAACTATGCTGACGTAATTCGAATCTCCCACGTCGGTAGATCGACGGATATGGGGGAAACCCCTACGATGACGTGGCGACTGATCGCCAGTGGCGATGAGCGTAACTGTCGTTCTGGCCACAACCTGCTGTGAAAGGGCATGGTGGGACAGCTCGCCTTACCCGTTGTCCCACGGCCTCCAGCTGGTGGGACGCCTGATCGGCATGCTGTGTGGCTCCGCGATCGGAGAGCTGTCGGACATCGCGATCGGTAACCGCTGGCACCCCGTGAATGCAAAAGGCTGCGCCCTCGGGGACGGCGCTCGGCGGCAGTGCACAAAGTTCGGGTTGCTGAAAAACGTTGCCTGCAAACAGCTGATGATCAGCTGTGTGGCTCGTAGTCGTGGGCGTCTGATCTAAATGCGTGTGTACAGCGTGAATTGGCAAATCCTGCGGTCCTGGATCGGTGCCACGACAATCGAATGTTGCCTCATAAGGCGAGGAGTTGCGGCGTGCTCGTCTACGTCAGAGTCACCAGTAGCGCCTGCACGCCGACCTTCGAACCGATGTTACACAGCGCTCTCGAAGATACGTGTTTCGAGTCGTTCTCTTGAATCTACTGCCGGAATGGTAGCGAAAGTAACGTCGGCCTTTGCGGATCCGTGCTGTTCGACCACCGGGCTTGCCGTGCGGGGGTTCTGGGTTTCCTGTCACCCGGGTACCGCGGCCGGCACTACCTCGTAAGCCACGGAATTTCAGCGGATCCGGTGGCGGCAGCGGCCGGGCAAGATCCGTACAGATCAAGGCGGACCGGTTGGCGAGCGACAAGTTCCGAGGTGCTGCCGCGAAGCCACAGCGGGCGCGGAGTTGGTCTCCGTACGTCGGCCACCGGGCCGACTCTCCGCTCCAGCGGGCGTCGATTCTTCGCTCAGCGTGCGTGGAGCCACCCTGGTGGGCGGGCAACCATAGGGCGTGTGCGTCGCGAGGCTCCGGTGAGGCTCGGTCGCTGAGCCCATGCTGACATCAAGGGCGGCGGTGATCGGTTCCCATTCATTGAGATCGGGCTGTCATCAACGGCTGTTCCGTGCTACCGGTCTTCGTCGATGCTCGGAGTTGCGGCATCCCACGACGCCGTTTGGAGAGCCAGCGGCTGGATCGGCATTTCGCATATCAGTCGTCAAGCAGGTAGAGCAACAACGATCAGGTGACATATGCAAGATCATCTGGTTACGTCACCTATGTTGGTACGGGTATTGTTCGGTTGGAGAATCCCCCTTTGGTTGGGATTATTCGCTGAGGTCAGCTCGATGTCGATGTCGGTGTTGATGTCGATATCGATTCGTTTGGAGGCTCGATGGCGGCGATCGGGGCACGTGGCGCCCGATATGTAGCTCTGGTGGGTAGGGCCGACGAGTTGCGGCATATCGATGAAGTGCTGGCTGCCGCTCGGTCGGGGTCGGCGGGTGCTGTGGTCATAGTGGGTGAGTTGGGCATCGGTAAGTCGCGTCTGCTCGGGGAACTGTGCGAGCGCGCGACGGTATCGGGTTTCGACGTGTTGACTGGTCGCGGAACCGAGTTGGAACGAGAGATTCCCTTCGGACTGTTCGTCGAGGCGCTCAATGAGAAGTTCGGTGCACTCGATTCCCCGATCATCGCGGACCTGGGCGCGGATCAGATGGCCGAGCTGGCCGCGGTGTTGCCATCGGTGTCCAGACAACACAGGCAGTCGGCGAGCGGATTGGAGACCGAGCGCTTCAAGTTCCATCGCGCGGTACGCGCCACCTTGAGCTGCCTGGTTCCGCACAAGCCGATCGTGTTGGCGCTCGATGACGTGCATTGGGCCGACCCAGCATCGGTCGAGTTGATCGGTCATCTGCTGCGTCGCTCGATTCCGGGCATGGTATTGGTACTGGCCTATCGCCCACGGGCAGTGGAACATTTATTGCGGGAGGCGAGTGCGCAGGCCGCGCGCGAAGGCCTGCTACGTGTACTCGACCTGGCGCCGCTGACAGTCGCAGAGGCCGCGGAAGCGTTGGGGGAGCCAGTGGACTCGCCTGTGGTCCGCGGATTGCACTCCGAAAGCGGCGGAAACCCTTTCTACCTCGAACAATTGGCGCGGATGTCGAGAAAGTCCCAGGCGAGTCCGTTGCCCGCGGAGAGCGTAAACAATCGGCACAGCACTGGCATATCCACCGCGCTGCGAATGACGATTACCCAGGAACTGACGGGTTTGGCGGGCGACGCGCTGGGCGTTCTACGCGCCGGAGCGGTGGCCGGCGATCCGTTCGATGTGGATCTGGTTGCCGCGATCGCCGAGTCCGACCAGGCTCGCGTGTTGAGATGCCTCGATAAGCTCGTCGGTGTCGATCTGGTTCGTCCGACTACGACGCCGGGTCAGTTCCGTTTCCGGCATCCGGTCGTACGGCGGGTTGTGTATGACGAGGCGATGCCGGGTTGGCGATTCGATGCCCACAAGCAGGCCGCGAGGGCACTCGGGCGGCGAGGCGCCCCTATCGGGACGAGAGCTCACCATGTTGAGTTGTCCGCGTCGCCTGGCGACGCGGAAGCCGCTGCCACTTTGGCCGAGGCCGGCCGGGCCGTAGCGCCGCGTGCGCCTGCGGCCGCTGCGGGCTGGTTCGAGGCAGCGCTACGCCTTTTGCCCGAGACCGGCGCTGACGAGCAGCGGCTCCTGCTGGTCGTCTCGCTCGCCGGAGCGCTTGCCTATTCCGGTCGCCTGCGCGATAGTCGCACGACGCTGGAGCAGGCGCTGCAAATATTGCCGGTCGACGCGCTCGGCGAGCGGACGCGAATCATCGGCATGATCGCGCGCGCCGACCATGGGCTCGGGCGGGCGGAGGACGCTCGCCACCTTCTTGTCGCGGCTCTCCGGGAAACGACCGAGGGCAGCGCGGATGCGGTTCCGCTGGAACTGGCACTGGCAGAGAACTACCTCATGAGGCGGCAGTGGGCCGAAGGCATCGATGTGGCGATGCGGGCTCGCGGGCATGCCGAAGCGCTCGGCGATTCCGGCTTGCTGGTCGCGGTGAACGCCCTGCTCGCCCTATTGACCAACCATGAGGGCGACAAAGCCCGGTCGAAGTACTTCGCCGGCCTGGTCGCGGACCATATCGATGCCAGCGACGTCGTCATGACGCCGGAGTTGCTCGAACCGCTGGCGAACCTGGCGGACGCCGAGGTCGGTATCGACCAGCTTCGCGAGGCCAGCCGGCACGCCGAACGCGGGCTGACGATCAGCCGCGCAACCGGGCACGGCCACGTCGTCGCCCGGTTCATGGTCAGCGCGGCCGCAGCGAAGATGTTCCTCGGCAACCTCCGCGAAGCCCGGCCCGCAGCGGAGTCCGCGGTCGAGATGGCGCTGCTGCTCGATAACGATCAGCTCCGCACCACCGCGGATGCGACGCGGTGTTATATCGAGACCTGGACCGGCGAACTCTCAACGGCGATACGTGCCGGGCGCGCGGCGGTCCATGCGGCGGCCCGCACACCCGGCGCGCACTACGCCTGGCTGGCGCGTGGTTCTTACGGCCAGGCGTTGATCGAAGCGGGCGAATTCGATCGTGGTCGCCGCGAAATCCTGCTGATCGGCGGACCCGATCTTTCCGAGATGCCTCCCACCGCGCGCTCGTTCTTCGAGCCGGCACTGGTCAAGGCGGAATTGGCCGCCGGCCGCATCGATGCGGCCGAGGCGATCGCCCGTCGCATGAAGGACTTCACATTCGGGCTGCGATCGCGGGAGGCTCAGGCGCATTACGCGGACGCGCAGATTTACCTCGCGCGAGGCGATTTTCCAGCTGCGGTCGCGGCTGCCCGACAGGCACACGAAGCCTTCCACGCAGCGGAAATGGCCGTACTCGCCGCCCGGGCCCAGCTCATGACAGGCCGTGCGTTGGCCCGAACAGACCAGAACACCGCAGCGATCCACGAACTCGAAATGGCCTACGGAATACTCCGAGACGCTGGCGCCGCGCGGCTTGCCGACGAGGCGGCACATGAGCTGCGGACTCTCGGAAAGCATGTTCGACGCCGACCGGAGGCGAACGAACCGGACAGCCCGTCGACTTTGACAGGACGCGAACGTGATATCGCCGACCGAGTCGTACAGGGCTACACCAACCGTGAGATCGCGGCTCAACTCTTCATCAGTCCCAAGACCGTTGAGAAACACCTCGCACGGGTGTTCGCGAAGCTCGGAACATCCTCCCGCTCCGGTGTAGCCGCAGCAATGAACGGCCATCCGGCCGATTCAGAGTAAGCAAGTCCCACGAGAGCGCCGAGGGCGGCGTTTCTTCCCATCGTCCATTCGCCGAAGGAGGTTGCGACCGCTGCGCGGCATCGCAGTTGTAGAGGCGTCACTCGACAGAATTTCGCCGTGGACTCGCGCTCCGGAGCTGGACTCCGTGGGTCTGATCCGAAGAGTAGATGCGGGTGATCCTGCGACTTCCGCGGCAGCTTCTGAACAAAATCGCGAGTGCGGGACCGACTGAATTGATCGGGGCGATCCGAAGCCACTATCTCGCCGTTACCGCGTAACGGATCGAAACAGGTTACTTTGTCGCTCGACAGTCGACCATTGTCTGAGATTGAGCCGCGAGGGAAAGATGAGGATGGTCGTACGCAGTCCGCATATTGCGTGTGGACACAGCTTCCAGCTCCTCACTCGGGGTTACCAGTGATGGGAACCCGGAGGCCTCCAGCAAGAATAATGTTTCCTCATGTTCAAGGCGGAAGAATTTTACGCGCTGCGTACAGGACTTGCACCACGCATTGGTGGAGAGCCGAATGGTTCCGCTACCTTCACCAGATTGAAACCTTGCTGCCTCGGGAAGCTTCGAGTGACAACGGGGCGGGTCGCAGCAGGCAGTCCGCGCGTATTCGGCGGGAGCGCTGATGACTGGACGTGGAGCGAACAGCAGCACGATTCGATCGCAGTGTTCGGCCCGGTGCCGGCCGGCTTACACGAGGTTTGGCTGACGCTTGCCGTGCCTCTCGATGATCAGATCGGTTTTCTGGCCTATTTGAGCCTCGTTTTCAATGATTCGCCGACAGCAACGATCGAGCCCTGGATCGCAGAAGGGAGCACCGCAGCCGCAGACGGGCAGCCAGCGGATAGTTTCGTACACGTCGACAACTCTCTCATCGGAGTGATGGATGCTGCTGCGGTCGATGTTGCCGATGAAATCGTCGCCGCGGCGGGCGAAACCCTTTTCCGCACTCAGGTCCCGGCTTGCATCGCCCCGCTCTCATCTCCGGAGAGCTGCGACCGCGTCGTGGTCTGTCGAGTCTTGGCAGGGACGTATCCCGTCGTGGCGACGCGAAGCGCCCTAGGCGAAGTCACAGGCCTGCACATAGATTTCGCGATTGTGGGTCCGCGAAACCGGAAAGATTGGTGGAAGGCGCGGCACACACATGCACGCCCATAGCTATCTCGATATCTCGACCTTGTCCACAAGTTGCGCACATGTCCCGAAAGCTTCGGCTCGGTGGGCGGGCGGCAACGGCGGTAACAACAGCCGGAGTGCCGATCGCGAGATCTCCGATGTGGATGCACCGCGGTAACAAGCAATCCGCTGGATTCGGCGACCTCGGCACCGACCTCACGCGGGAACCGGCCCGCCTCGGGATGTGCGGAGTGTTTCAGAACCGAAGGAGTTGTCCGCCGATATATTTCAGCAACGACGGACAACGCCGAACAGAATGTCAGCGAATTATGCTGATGAACCACCGACGATATCTGGTGCCAGATTCGAGACTATGCCTATGACCTCTTCCGCGATATCTCCGGGCACACCCGCTGCCCTCAGCGAATCGGTCAGATGCGCAGCCACGAGATTGAAGTGGTGCAGCGTAATTCCCCTGCCCTGATGAATGCGACGCATCGGAACACCTGTGTAGAGATCAGGGCCGCCCAGTGCTGCAGCGAAGAACTCCGCTTGACGCCCCCGGAGCCGTGACATATTGGTGCCTGTGAAGAATCCGGATAACTCGTCGTCTGCGAGGACTCTGACATAGAAGTCGGCAACGACGGCCTCGATGGCCTCTGCTCCGCCGATTTTGTCGTAGATACTGCTCATTGTATAACTCTTATCTGTACGTAAAGCCGGGGTGTATTCATCTCCAACGGGACCCTGTCATGCCTGCAACGCGGACGAAATGGGGGAAGTGCCTACGTTCTCACCGCCGAGCCCGAGCAAGCCGCGAGCGGATGTGCTCCGCTTCTCATGGGCGTCGAGCCAACCAAAGCCTCGTTTCAGTGTTCGCCGGCGAGGTCTTCACGTGGGTTGATGTCAGGGGTGAGGGTGTCGGGGCGGTGTAGTCGGCGGCGGGCGACGGCGGTTCGGGTCGCCGTTTGAGCGACGCAGATGAGTTCGGCCAGTTCGATGCTGGTGTTCGGGTCCAGTGGTAGTTGCGGCAGCCGGGGATCTCCAGCGTCGAGGCCGAAGCTGCGCAGGCCCGATTTGATCGCGGCGGGTGCTCCGTGGTCGTTGATCGTGTCCAGCAGTGGTCGGAGTCGGTCGAACAGCTGCGCGGCGGCCAGGCCGTGTCCTGCGTTCAGCAGCCGCCAGACCCGCACGATCTGCTCGGGCACCAGACATGCCGCGGCTGTGGACCATCCAGCAGCACCGGCAGCCGCGGCGTGCAGTGCATGGGAGTCGCTGCCGTTGAACACGGAGATTGTGCCGCCGCTGAGATCGCTGATACGGCTGATTCGTTGGATGAGTCCGCTGGATTCTTCGACCATCGTGATGGCCTCGACGTCCGCGGCGAGGTCGGTGAGGAATTCGGGGCGCATGTCGGCGCCTGTCGCCGCGGGATCATTGCCGATCATCATCGGTAAGCCCACCAACTCCGCGATCGTCGCGACGTGCAATCTCAGTTCGTTCTCGGTCAGTCGCCAGCAGGAAACCGGCTTCACCATGATGGCGGTCGCGTTGAGCCGCTCGGCGAAACGGGCCCGTTCGATGGCACCGGTCGTGGTGGCATCTGAGATGTCGACGATGGACGATACCCGCCCACCGATCTGTTCGAGGCATGTTGCTGTGGCTCTCCGCCACTCGGTCCGGTCGAGATAAGCGCTCTCGCCGCTGTCACCGAGTGGCACGATCGCATCGACACCCGCGTCGATCATCCGGTTCACAATCTTGCGCAGCATTCCGGTATCGATTCCGTCGGCTGCGAACGGGGTCACCAGCTGCGCCACAATACCTGAGATAGCGTTGCGCGCCGATGTGTCACCCATGCAGATCACGTCCATTCGATGATGTCGGATAATTCCGTGCGGTACACGCACCGACATCCCGATCGCGCCATCGCGTTACCAATAAGGACACTTCCAGGTCCCCGGCGACAAAGATATGGGGGAAATGCCTACGATGAATCCAATACCCACCCACAGACAGCGCCGGCAGCGAGGCCATCCTCAGCCCTCCTGCGACACCTGGGCGCCGATCCGGTCCGCCTTATTCGATTCACGAGCTATCGATAAATGAATGCTCTTGTCGGCGTCGGATTTCCGGGCCGGCGAGTACCGGGAGCACTGCGGAGATGACAGCGCCGCGTCTCGGACCTGTTGCCGAACTGATTTTTCCTCGTGCGGCAGGGCGTCTCCTCGGCTTGTGACGAAGACCGGCTCGGACACAACCTCGACGCTCTACGTCGGCTGGTGTGCCCTCTGGTTGTCGAGGTGCGGGTGGAGTTCATGAAGGAGTACCCGACCTTTCACGGGTAAGGACTCGCCCGATGGCGAACCTGATGCTGGGCGCGATGGTTGCGCAGGGCCGGCGCCGAGACCGTGACGAACTTATAAACTTCCCCTCGCTCGGTCGGCTCAGGATCTGGACCGGGTGGGCGTCGCTGCGCGGACATGTCCTGAACGACCAGGTCGTTTGCCGGGTTGGGTCGGTTGGTCGAGCGGAGATTGTTGGTACGTTGTGGAGCAACGGGCCTGTGCCGAGTGTAGGTGGCCGACTGTGATGGGCCCGCCCCCGGCTCACCGTGGCGGCGGCGAGCCGGGGGCGGTTTATCACGAGTGAGACCCGCGGTATCACGCGGTACCGGACAACACGGCGAGATGAGGAAGGAATCTCAGGGCAGTGTTGAGGGTTCACTCGTGACGATCAGAGAACGACTCGATCCGATGAGCGTTGGAGATTTTGGTACAAACCACTCACTGAATGAATCCATCGTTGATTTCCTGAAAGGACCCGTTGATCACGCCAGCGATCTGGATCGAACGACCGGGGTCATGTCACGGGCGCTGCGGGAAGCGCCGGTAGTGCGCCGAACACGCTTGCGGCGGCGACTGTGACAGCGAGCGGTAGAAGGTTGCGATTATTGTTCTAATCCTTTCGGGACACCGCATTTATGCGGGGGCCGAGTGCGTGAATGCGCGGCGCGGGGATACTGGCGGGTCGCCGAGTCTTCTCGCCACGATCGTCGGCGCCAACCGATGCTTGACGAACCGAGGCTGTGCACGGGATCGACCACGAGAACCGCATGCCTTCTCTGCTGTCACCTATGGAACATCTCTCGTCTCAGCGACAACATCGTTTGTCCGGGGATTCGATCGTCATACGCCACCGGGGCAGCTGGCTATGGGGGAAACGCCTATGATCGATCCCTCCGCTACGGAATCTCGGCTCCAGCTTACGCGAGCATTGACGCGTTCCAACTTCGCGACCTACGGCTTGTCGTTCTACTCCGAGGTGGTGCGGTCGCGGTTCATTGCTGCGGCGACGCCGGAGCGGGAGGATGTGCCGAGTTTGGTGAAGACTCGTGCGAGGTGTTTCTCGACGGTCTTGGGGCTGATGTAGAGTTCGGCCGCGATTTCGCGGTTGGTGTAGCCCTGCACGATTCGGTCGGCGATGTCGCGTTCACGTGCGGTCAAGGCAGCTGGGTCGATGACCACTCCGA
>NZ_JBEZDE010000072.1:0-13051 GCF_040648115.1 Nocardia sp. NPDC049190 | reverse complement strand
GGCATCGTCCGCGAAATCCAACGCGCACTGGCTATCTGGATCGGTACCTGCCCACTCTGCCACCACACCTTCCCAACCTAACAAAGTACTACTAGCCACCGGCGACCCTTCCCTCCGGCCGTTCAGGGACGAGAAACGCCCGGTGAAAGTCGACGTCGCCCTGTCCGGCGACGGGTTCGCACCGCCCGGCGAGGGCACTGGCGGCGACCCCCTCGACTTCATGGGAATCGGTGTGGCTGTCCGCCGTGCCCAACCACCCGTCCACTGGCTGAGCGCGGACGACACCTGAACTGTCCACCCCGCGCCACCACCTCACACCCGTTCCCTGCTGTCTGAATTGTGGTGTGTCCGAATAGGTTTGTGTGGTGTTCGCCAATGGTGTGAGTTACGAGCAGCTCAGGGGCCTCACCACCACGCTCACACCAGCCTGGGATCGCGATCGCCCTGAAAATCGCGATCGCACCGTCCGTCGTTCGGGCGGCGGGGATCACGTGCCGGCGGTCCCACGTCGGTCCCTCGTGGCAGGCTTGCTACGAACCTGCACCGGCCGAAGAAGAGAGAGTCATGGCCGAGACCGACGACCAACCCACGGTGCGGCTTGTCGCACACTGCCGCCGTTGCGACGGCTGGCTGCTGTCACCGCGATCTGTTGTCGGTGTGCCGCTGACGAAGATCGACTACACCCGGTCCCCGGTTGTCGTCCTCTGACGAAGTCTCTCATACGGGGTCTGGCCGTCGAGTCCACCGTGGGGCCGGTAGTAGTTGTAATAATCCTGCCACTCTTTGAGTTTCGCGTTGAAGATGTTCACGTCGTCGATGACGACGCCGTCGAGAAGCCGGTAGAACTCCTCGGCGTCGATCCGGTGCGAGCGCTCCACCTTCCCGTTCAGACGGGGCGTTCGCGGCTTGATGTAGACGTGGTTGATGCCCTTGTCCAGCACGTGCCAGTGGAACCCGGACTGGAACTCCGCCCCGTTATCGGTCTGAATCGTCTCGACTGCGAACGGCAGCTGCGAGAGCACGTAGTCCAGGAACTGGATGGCGGTCTTCTGGTTGTTGTGCGGATAGATCTTCAAGATCCGCAGCCGCGTACAGTCATCGCTCGCGGTGAACTGATAGAACTTCCCGCGCCGGCCAACCGGTTTCACCGCCGGGGTGCCGGGCTTTGCGGGGAGGGCTTCGACGAACTTGACGTCGATCTGCACGTGGTGGGCCGAGGCGTTGCTTCTCGTATCGCTTCCAGCGGCGGTCGTGGCGCTTGTAGCGCTGGGAGGCCGGTAGTCGGCCCATGTCAAGTCGTTTGAGGATGCGCCAGACGCCGGATTTGCTGATCTGGATGTCGTGGTAGCGCTCCAGGTACATGCGGATCTTGTCCGGGCCGAAGTGGTAATGCTGGCGCAGGTGGATGATCTTCTCGATAACCTCGGCGCGAGTCGCAGTTGAGCTGGTCCGCGGGCGTCGTTACCGTTCGCGCAGTCCGTCCACACCCTCGGACTCATATCGGCGCAGCCACGTGTAGTACGTGGGACGGCTGATGCCGAAGTACCGGCAGGTCATCGCGACGTTGCCGGTGACCTCCTCGACATGACGAAGGACCGCCAGGCGCCGACGCACCTCGCGGTCCATAACAGGCTCGCTCACCCGAATCTCCCTACGGTTCAAGGGGCCCGAGTGTCAAGCATCACCGTCAGTTTTATATTGACATCTGCCACCCAAGGCATCGGACCGACCTGCGAGGCCCGTGTACGCGCCGAACTGCGCGGCGGCCGCGCGAGCTGACCTTGGTCGACGGCGTAGCCAATCCGGTCAAGGGTTTCGGGGTGCATCGCTTGGCCCTTCAACCCCACCCGTTACCGCTTTCCGCGGGTGCACCCACCGCTAGGGTTGCCGTCTGGATCCCAGTACTGTTCGCTTTCCATCCGGCCGGACTGGTCGGCGTGCATCTCGTAGGCCAGCCGCCCGTTGCCGTGCCACCGGCGGCCCTCACGGATGATGCCGAACAGGTAGATGTTCTCTATGCTCAGCGAACCGTCGTCGCGAAAGCCCCGCTCCGGGCCGTCCTGCACGCCGTCACGGAAGCTGGTTTCGCCGAGTATTACGCCGTCCTCGTCGACCTCCACTGCGACGCCCGTGAAGAGCTGGCCACCATAGGTGAGCCGGTCGTCGTCGTTGTATTCCGCATCATCGAGCAGCACCCGCATCGCGCACTTCCTGTTGTCGGACATTCGTAGGAATCTCGGTTTCTGTTTCGAGAGGGTGTCGCGGACTCGGGGGCCGTGGAGGGGTTACCTGCGCCAGCCACCCTCGTGCCGACTCCGCTTCAGATCCTGCAGGGACCGCAGGTCCACCAAGCCATTCGTCGACCATCGCCGACGTCCACTGCACGGGAGAGTGATTGACGTAAGCGGTGAACGCCTTCACCGGGCGCTCGGCCCTCCGCCGTTGTGCGGGCCAGATTCTGGGCGAGCTGCTGGTTGGCGAACCCCGCCAGCATCGCCTTGAACACCTGCTTCTCCGGCCGCAACAGCGAGACATCGTCGACCAGGCGCAGCCATGCACCATCGGGGACCGAACCGTCGAAATTCACCAAACCGGCCACCTCCGTCGGTCGCATCGGACGCGAGAAAGCCGCATCGTATGCGAGTCGCGGCGGTATCCGCAGGTGGCTGCCTTGAGCTGACCGCTTCACCCCGATCGGCTGGGCTATGCTCGTCAATCCAGCCGCTATTGCATTGACCACCTGAATCCGCCGCCGCGAGCCTTCGCCGCAGCGATGCCCTCGCGCTGGCGTTCCAGGATCAGAGCGCGCTCGAACTCCGCGAAAGCACCCATCACGCTCAGCAGGAGGTTCGCCATCGGCGAATCCTCCCCGGTGAAGGTCAGGTTCTCCTTCACGAACTCGACCCGCACACCTTTGCCGGTCAGCGTACGTGCCAGCCACCGCACATCGTCGAGGTTACGCGCGAGGCGGTCTATGGAGTGCATGATCACAGTGTCGTCGTCGCGGACGTAGGCGATCAGATCGTCCAATTGCGGTCGTACGTTGTCATTCCCGGAGGCCTTGTCGGTGGAGGTGCGTTCTACGTCGATCCGTCGAGATTAAGAAATTATGAACCGAATAGACATGTGTCAAGGAATTTGGAAGTGGGCTCAATTCTGACGCCGATTGCCTTGGTCCCGCACTTGGTATTGGGGTACACCCCAGACCCGCACGGGTTCGGGCAGTTCGACCTTTCTCTCTCGACACGGACTCAACTGAACTTCGTGCACCCACCCGCGGCCGGCATGCTCGCATCCTGGCAGGGGACCTGCAGGATCAACACCAGCACTGGCAGGTTCAAGGCCGTCAACAGTTCGCGATGCGCATCAACGCGGCGAGTTCCCCCATCTGCCCATACATGCTTCCCCGGTCGGGCATGCTGCGGTGCCGGCCGCCGATCGGATCCCTCGAATGACGTCGGCCGCCGCATCGGCTGAAAATGACCCGAATTTTCACACCGAAAGTCTGAGGAATGTTCTGGTCCATCATCGCCAAGCAGGCCGTTGGTTTGCTGTCGAACACCCCAGACATTGTGGAGCCAAGCCCGCATATGCCGCCGCTGTCGTGATCGATGCCGACCTCAACGATCAGATCGCCGGGTTTCTCCGTGTCGTGTCGGGTACTGCTGTGGGTCGGTGGGCACTGCTCACAACCGGGTCGGGGTGAGCGGAATGTCCGTGCCGGATGTGGATTTCGAGCGCCGGCTGTGCTGTTGGCGTGAGGTGAGCCATTTGGCGAACAGTGAGATGAGGAAGTTCGTGGCGATGTACAGCACTGCGACCCCGAGGTAGAGCTGCAGCGAATACTGGCTGCCGTAGTACTCGACCAGCGAACGTCCCGACCGCAACAGTTCGGTTCTGCTCGGGCGTGTCGACGTGCCATGTCTGATCGTTTCTCTCTGCGCCCGTTCTGGTGCATCAGAACTCGCAACCGCTGGACCTGCTTAGCGGGCTGTAGTCGGGTTCATTGCTTTTACTACACCGACGCGGGAGGAAGTGCCTAGTTTGGTGAAGACCCGCGCGAGGTGTTTCTCCACTGTTTTCGGACTGATGAACAACTCTTCGGCGATTTCACGGTTGGTGTATCCCTGTACGACTCGGTCGGCGATATCGCGTTCGCGTTGTGTCAAGGCTGCGGGGTCTGCCGACTTACCGATTTCCGACCATGGCCGGACAGGTTTGCCGAGAACCCGCAGGTCGCGGGCGGCCTCATCGGCGAGCCGTCCCGCTCCACAATCTCGGAGAGAGCGGTATGCGAGTTCCAAGTGATGGACTGCGGATGCGTTTTGTTCGTATCGTGCCAGCGCGCGGCCTGCCAAGAGCTGGGCGCGAGCAGCGTCCACTTTCATTTCAACGGTGTTGAAGCGCTCGTATGCCTGTTGAGCGGCCGCGGTTGCGGCCGGGAAATCTCCCCGTGCGAGGTATGTCTGCGCTTGGACGTAATGCAGCTGTCCCTCACGCGAGCGCAAATTGAAGGTGAAGTCCTGCATGCGGTGGGCGATGGACTCGGCTGCCTCGATCCGGCCTAGGGCCAGTTCGGCTTTGACCAGCGCCGGCTCGAAGAACGAACGCACTATCGGAGGCATCCCGGACAAATCCGCTCCGCCGGTCGACAGGATGCCCCGGCGGCCCCGCTCGAACTCCCCCGACTCGATCAATGCCTGACCGTACGCTCCGCGCGCCAACCACGCGTAGTGCGCGTCGGGCGTGCGCTCCAGCGCCTGAACACCCGACTGTCCTGCGTTCAACGCTGCCGAGCGGTCACATACAGTCTCGACGAAACACTGTATCCCGAACGCCGCGACGCGGAGTTGGTCGTTGTCGAGCAACACCGCCATCTCGACCGCGGACTCTGCTGCCCGCCGCGCCTCACCGAGCTGGCCCAGTAGCCTCTTCGAGGCAGCCAAACCGATCAGGAACCGGGCGACAGCATGCTCGTGGCCGCTCGCGCGGCTGATCCGCAGTCCTTTTTCGGCGTTGCGGCAGGCTGCGCGAAGCCGATCGATCCCGAACTCGGTGTCGATCAGATTGGCCAGTGGCTCGAGCAGTTCCGGTGGCATGAGCAGATCGGCATCCATCTGTTCGGCGACCATGTCGGCGAGATACCGCGCTTGGGCTACCTCCCCCCGATGGCTGGCCATCCACGCGAGAAGAGTACTCGCAGCGACCAGCAGCCCGGTGTCACCCAGTGTTCCGGCGTGCGCGCGAGCCCGCGACGCGAACTCGAGACCCTCCGCCCATTGCCGCCGCATAAGACAGTTCTCGGCAAGCGCCATCTCCAGCGTCACCGCTTCCGCGCTACCCGCAACAGTCTTCCCCAAAGCAGCGACGAGAAGAGGACGGGCATCTTCGGTTTGCCCGAGCCCATGATCAGCCCGAGCGATCATGACAATTATCCGCAGCCGCTGCTCCAGCGCATCAGGCGCAAGCAGTTGCAGCGCCTCCTTCAGCACCGTCCGGCTGTCGCGCAAACGACCGGAATGTGCCAGCGCACTCGCCTGCGACACCAGCAACGTCAGCCGCCGCTCGGTCGCAGCGGACTCGGGCAACAGACGCAGCGCGGCCTCGAACCAACCCGCCGCCGCCGCCGGCGCGTGCGGTGCCACAACTCGCCCGGCCTCGGTCAACAGTTCGACAGCTTCCTCGTCACCGGCGTGGGCCGATTGCTCGATGTGATGGGCCCTCACGCCAGGAGGGGCGCCCCGCCGAGAAAGCGCTCGAGCCGCCCGCTTGTGAGCACCGAACCGCCAGCCCGGCATCGTCTCGTCATAGATCACTCGCCGCACAATTGGGTGCCGGAAACGGAACCTACCTGGCGTCGTAGTCGGACGAACCAGATCGGCCGCGACGAGTTCGTCGAGGTGTTCGAGCACCAACGCCTCATCGGCGTCCACGATCGCGGTCACCATATCCACATCGAACGGGTCACCGGCCACCGCACCGGATTGCAGCACCTTCAGCGTTTCACTCGCCAACCCCGCGAGTTCACTGGTGATCGTCATCCGCAACGTGACCGGGATACCCGCCTCATTGCCGGCTCCCTCACCAGCCCTTGGAATCGGCAACAGCTTCCCCGAACTATGTGCCAACTGCTTGAGGTAGAACGGATTACCACCACTCTCGGAATGCAACGTCCGAGCCACCAGCGAGTCCGGCCGCTTACCCAACGCCTCCGCAGCCTCCACCAGCGTCAACGGCGCCAACTCGAGCTCACACACCGAACTCTCACACGCCGCCTGCATGACAGCATCCAGGAGCAACTGCGGCACCCGCCGAGGACGATAAGCCAAGACCAGCACCATGCCCGGCACCGGACGCCGCAACAGATGAACGATCAAATCCACCGAAGCCGGGTCCGCCCAATGCACATCATCAAGCGCCAACACGATCGGCTTACGCAGAGCGAGCTGGTCGAACACGACACGAACCGCGCGATAGAACTCGAACCGCTCCACCACCAACCGCCTCGCCGACCGCCGACCACCCCGCGACAACGACGGCAACACTGCAGCTAACTCGGTCACGCGATCGCGACCCAACTCGGCGACGACCTGAGAATCCAAAGCTGCGAACCGCTCATCAACAGCCTCGACCACCACACCGAACGCGATCTCCCGCTCCAACTCCGACCCGCCCCCCGTCAACACCTCAAATTGTGCTGCGGCCGCCCGCCCACACAGCTCACCCAGAAAACGTGTCTTACCGATACCCGCCTCACCCCACACAACCACAGCACCCGCCGAACCAGACCGAGCACCTGCCAACACCTCGTCCACACACTGCAACTCCGAAGCCCTACCAACCAGAGGCACACCTCGGGTGCCATCAGCGCCGACCACCGCCACCATCAAAACTCCATGCAAAATCGATTATCGGACACAACAAAATGCAGTAAACAACCGAAAAGAGACGGGGTTCCAGAGGGATCTGTTATCGCAGGGTGATGTGCCATCTGTGTCACTGTTGGCTCCTGCATGCAAGAGTCGAGTTCGGCGGTCACACTCGTCGCCCAGCAGTGTCTCGGCAGTGGCATCGGTGCTTCTGCGCACCTCGCCATATCCGGGACCTCGGCACAGCTTCGACGGCGTTGTCGAAGATGCCTGCTGCGATCCTGTCGAGCGCCCTCGCTCGACTCGGCCACACGTCGTCGTGTGCTGCCACAGATCGTGATTCCCGCTGACGGGCCACCATCGTTGGTGTTCCTTCCAGCGCTGTTGCTCGATGCGGGGACCACTGAGAGTCACACGATCCGAACGTTCCACTGACGGCACCCCGGACCTGCATTTCCTGCACAACAGCCACCCTGCGCCGACGAGCAACAACCCACATCCGTGACATACCGGCGCATACCGATACCGCTACCTACCGAAACCGGCCGACGGAGGTGAACAGGCGGCGACTTGATCAGCTTTGCATCGGTCGTTCCACATATATCCCAGGTATCAGCGACGAAAGCCGAGCCACCACGTCACCGCCGAGCGTGGTCATGCGACGCGGCGAGTTCTCCATGCAGTCCATGAGAAATTCTTTCTCACCCCTTCGCGCCGCAACCTCCTGATCTCGCCCCGCAGAAGCAGCCCAGGAAAGGCTATAAGCCTCGGGAATATTGCATAATGTTCGGCAACATAATTCTCGGCGCAAAATTGCAGGGCGGGTGATCCCGGTTCGATTTCCTTCACATCGAGCAAAATTTCGCTGTATATCTTATCCTTGCTCAAGGACATACCTCCGGGAGATATCGTGTCGGGTACTGCTGTGGGTCGGTGGGCACTGCTCACAACCGGGTCGGGGTGAGCGGAATGTCCGTGCCGGATGTGGATTTCGAGCGCCGGCTGTGCTGTTGGCGTGAGGTGAGCCATTTGGCGAACAGTGAGATGAGGAAGTTCGTGGCGATGTACAGCACTGCGACCCCGAGGTAGAGCTGCAGCGAATACTGGCTGCCGTAGTACTCGACCAGCGAACGTCCCGACCGCAACAGTTCGGTGTAGCCGACGACAAACCCCAGTGAGGTGTCTTTCAGCAGGATGACCAGCTGGCTTGTGAGCACCGGCAGCATCTTCGGAATCGCCTGCGGCAGCAGCACTTTGCGTAGAATCAGGCTGCGGCGTAGGCCCATCGCGTCGGCGGCCTCGGTCTGTCCCTTGTCGATGGCCAGGATGCCGCTGCGGAAGATCTCGCACAGTACCGAGGAGTTGTAGGCCACCACTGCCAGCACCACGACATGCACCAGACTGAGGTCGAGGCCGAGTCGGGGCAGCCCGAGCGCAGTGAAGAGCATCAGCACCAACAGTGGAATACTGCGGAAGCCTTCGACCACCGCGCCGGTGACCAGCCGCAGCGGCCAGTGCACCGACAGCCGTCCGATCGCAAGGATCAGACCGACGGCCAGTGCGCAGGCCATGGCGATCGCGGCCGCCTGAATCGTCGCGATGTATCCGTGCCACAGCACTTGCGGCACACCGGTTTCCGGGTCGAACAGAATCGCCCAGCGCCGGTGGTCGAGCTGACCGAGCGAGTCCAGCCGCCGCGCGATGAGGACGACTCCGAGGGCGGTGAGTACGCCGGCGCCGACCGTCACCTGCCGCGCTCGCCGCATGCCCCGTGGACCGAGCGGATCGTAGAGGAACGAGGTACTCATCGCGCGACTCCCAGCCTGTTCTCCAGCACGCGGAACCCGAATGCTGAACCGAGGATGATTACCAGGTAGGCCGCCGCGATCCAAAGCAGCGTGCTGACCACTGAGGCCGGGTCGAGGAAGAAGATCCGCTGACTCGAGGCGGTCAGCTCGAGCACGCCGAATCCCGCCGCGATGGAGGTGTTCTTGACCAGCGCGATCCACACACTGGCCAGCGGCGGCACAACAGCACGCAGCGCCTGCGGGATGATGATGAACCGCATCCCCTCGGCGAAGGAAAGGCCCAGCGCACGTGCGGCTTCGGCCTGGCCGCGGCCGATGGTGTTGACACCGGAGCGGACCGCTTCGGCGACGAACGCTGCGGTGTAGATGCCCAGGGTGATGATCGCGGCGAGCGTATAGCTTGCGATGGTCACGCCGAGTTGTGGCAGCACGAAGACGATGATGAAAAACGCCACGGTGAGCGGTGTGTTGCGGATGATTTCGACATATCCGGCTCCCGTGCGCCGCAGGATCGGCACCGGAGCCATCCGCGCGACGCCGACGAGTAGTCCGATGATCGCGGCGAGTGCGCCGCCGCCCAGGCTCAGCAGCAGGGTTGTGCCGGACGCGCGGACGAGCAGCCCGGCGTTGTCGGTGAGTACATGCATGTTGTGGCTCCTGTTGTCCCGTACCGTCGGTCAGTAGTGGTCCAGGTCGGGCGGTGGTGGTGCAGCGCCGAGGATGCGACCCGCGGTGCGGTTCCAGGCAGCGGCCCAGGTGCCGTCGGCGAACGCTGCGCGCAGCACATCATCGATGAACGCCACCAGATCCGCGTGCCCCTTGGCGATCCCGACCCCGTAGGGCTCCTCGGTGAACCTGACATCAACCAGGTCGAAACTCTTCTCGTCGAGGCTGCGCAATCCGCCGAGGATGGTGTTGTCCGTGGTCACGGCGGTCACTTGGTTGTTCTTCAATGCGTCCGCGCACTTGCTGTAGGAGTCGAAGAGCGCGACCTCGGCGCTGGGCACCCGATTGCGGATAGTGGCGGAGGAGGCCGAACCTTCGACCGCACAGACCTTTTTGCCGCTCAGGTCGTCGGAGTTCGCGATCTTGTCCGGATTGCCCGCCCGCACCATCAGGGATTGTCCTGCAATGTAATACGGTCCAGCGAAGTCGATGATCTGCTTGCGCTTGTCGTTGATTGCGTAGGTCGCGATGATCGCGTCCACCCGTCCCTGCTGGAGGAAGGGTTCGCGGTTGGCTGACACGGTCTCTACCCATTTGATGCGGTTCGCGGGGATGCCGAGTGCGGCGGCGATTAGTTTGCCCATTTCGGCGTCGAAGCCCTCGGGTTGTCTGGTCAGCGGATTTTTCAGGCCGAACAGTGGCTGGTCGAACTTGGTGCCGATGGTGATCGTCCCGACATCGTGCAGCCGCTGCATCGTCGAGCCCTGCGGAAAGCTGACGTTCGTGGCCACCGAGGGAGTCACGCTCGACCGGTCGATCGGCGGGGCCCCGGAATCACATGCGGTACCGACGGCCAAGGCGGTGATAGCGGTGGTAAGTAGGTAGGACAGTCGTTGCACGGTGCGTCCTCTCAGTGCGGCAGGACACGGGCCAGGAAGTCCTTGGCCCGGTCGCTGGCCGGATTGGTGAAGAACGCGTCGGGGGTGTTCTGTTCGGCGATGACGCCGTCTGAGAGGAAAACCACCCGGTCGGCGCTGGCCCGCGCGAAGCCCATCTCGTGGGTGACCACGACCATCGTCATACCGTCGCTGGCCAGGGATCTCATCACGTCGAGTACCTCGCTGACCATCTCCGGGTCCAGTGCGCTGGTCGGCTCGTCGAACAGCATCGCCTCCGGTTCCATGGCCAGGGCGCGGGCGATGGCGACGCGCTGCTGCTGGCCGCCGGACAACTGGGATGGATAGGCGTCGGCCTTGTGTACCAAGTCGACTCGCTGCAACAGGGTGCGGGCTCTGGCCTTGGCCTCGGCGCGGTCGAGTTTGCGGATGCGTATCGGTCCGAATGAGATGTTGTCCAGCACGGTCATGTGCGGGAACAGGTTGAACGATTGGAACACCATCCCGATATCGGCGCGTACCTTCTTCAGCGCGGCGCCCTCGACCGGCAGCGGCTGCCCACGGAAGGTGATGGTGCCGCCGTCGATCGTCTCCAGGCGGTTGATCGTGCGACACAGGGTCGATTTACCCGAGCCGGACGGTCCGACCACCACCACGACCTCGCCCTTGGCGATATCCAGGTCGATGTTACGGAGGACAGTGACCGGCCCGAAGGTTTTGGTCACCCCGCGCATGGAGATGAGCGCACTCGCGGGTTGCGGGTCGGGTGTGGCGGAAGTGGGTGTCATCGGCATCCAGTCGTGATCGAGCTCGTGTTCGGCATCGAATCTACAATAATCCAGAATTGGGTCACCCACATAGCCACAATATCGCGAAATTGGTCACGCTGGAGGAAGCTCTGCGTGAGTATTCGATGCCGACCGCCAGTCGGCGACGAGAAAGCGTCATCCGACTCGCGTCGCTGGCACGAGGTTGCCCATCGACGGCATTCGCAGTCTCCGCCCATCGGCACCCGAGCGGAGGGCCTTAGTACTGCAACTGCACTCGCGTGGTTGGTGCTGGTAAACCTGTTAGGTGGTGTTGGATCAGGCTGTGGGCGAGCTGGTTTCGTTGATGGTGAGGATCGGGGATCGGTTTACCCGTGTCGAGCCGCGGGGAGCGGGCGCGCGAGTATGTGTCCGGGTTGGTCGCGGGTTTGGAACGTAAGAACGGGTGGACGCTGGCCGAACGTGCTGGTGAGGGCAGCCCGGATGGGATGCAGCGTCTGCTGCGCGCCGCCGACTGGGATGTCGATGCCGTTCGTGACGATGTGCGTGGGTACGTGGTCGAACACCTCGGCGATCCTGAGGCCGTGCTGGCTGGTGACGAGACCGGGTTCCTGAAGAAAGGCGTGAAGTCTGCTGGGGTGCAACGCCAGTACTCCGGCACCGCCGGGCGTACGGAGAATTGCCAGGTCGGAGTGTTTCTAGCGTATGCGTCGCGGCACGGGCACGCTCTGATCGACCGGGAACTCTACCTTCCCGAGTCGTGGGCTTCCGATCGTGAGCGTTGCCGCGACGCCGGGATCCCCGACGACGTCGAGTTCGCCACCAAGCCACGTCAGATGATCACCATGTTGGAACGTGCGCTGGCGGCGAAGGTGCCGTTCATGTGGTTCACCGCCGAAGAAGTCTATGGTCAGGCCCGTTACCTGCGGGACTGGCTGGAAGACCACGACGTGTTCTATGTGATGGCCACTCGCTGCGACGGCCAGTTGACCACTCGCGCCGACCGCACCGCGCGTGCTGACGTCCTGGTCGCCGAGTTCGCCAATCGATCCTGGCAGCGATTATCGGTCGGTGCCGGCGCGCACGGCCCCCGCGAATACGACTGGGCACGCCGCCAGATCGACGGGACCTGGGCGGCTGGGCGCGGGCACTGGCTGCTGGCCCGGCGCAGCATCAGCGCCCCGACCGACATCGCCTACTACATCTGCTTCGGCCCGGCCTCCGCACGGCTGGTCGACCTCGCCTGGACCGCAGGGGCGCGCTGGCACGTGGAAGAAGCGTTTCAGCAGGCCAAAGGCGAAGCCGGACTCGACCACTACCAGGTCCGCAAATGGCGGGCCTGGTACGCCCACATCACCCTGTCGATGCTCGCCATGGCCTGGCTCGCCGCAACGAAAACCCTTGCCGCAAAGGGGGCTTGCCGACAGGGAGGACGGCATGATCGCACTGACGCTACCGGAGATCCGCCGCCTGCTGGTCGCGTTCGTCCTGAACTGCCATCACCTGCCCGACCACATCTGGGCCTGGTCACGCTGGCGACGACGCCGACAACACCAAGCCCGGCTATCGCACTACCGCCGCCGCGGCCACCCACTCACCGAACGGGATCGAGTTTCAACTTGACGGCGACCCACCCGACCCAATCCGCAGCCGATCCAGGTTTGCCGCCCTCGCGGGCGATGCGTCGACCGTTTTCGAAGGCTACCGTGCGTTGGGACTGGGGCGGACGGAGATGCGATGGTCGCGCGTCACCGACCTTGTCCAATGCCAGCCAACGCTGCAGCAAGTTCTGTGCTTGGTCCCATTCGTTCAACCCGAGCAGCCACTCGATCAAGCAGATCAAATACTCCTCCCGGAGCAAGCGGTCGGGGATGGCGTGGACAATTTCCGGGCTTCGAGTGTAAGCAAACCACGGGATACCCTCCTGACGGATCTTCCCCGCGAAAGCCTCTAGTGTGTCGCGCCTGAAATCAGGCAAGTAAGTTGTTGATTAGTTTGGGGGTGTTGTCGGGTTGATTTTGGCGAGGTAGTCGGCGAGGGATTTC
>NZ_JBEZDE010000071.1:0-13304 GCF_040648115.1 Nocardia sp. NPDC049190 | reverse complement strand
GCGACCTGATCACCCGGGCCCACACCCCACTCGATCAACTCCCGAGCGACACGATTCGACCACACATCCAACTCCGCATAAGACACTTCACGCTCGCCCGAAATCAACGCCGTCGCAGCAGAGTTCCGGGCCACGCCGGCAGACAGCAGTTCGGCCAGCACACGCGGTGTCTCGGCAACACCGCCCGAAGCAGGCACCAGCGCCCGCCGCTCACCAGCCGACAACAAATCAACCGTGCCCAGCCGTGCCTGCGAATCAGTCGTAATTGCTCGCAGCACTTTTTCGAAGCGAGAAGCAAGACCGGACGCCGTCCCGTCGTCGACACGACCCCGCTGGTAGCGGACTCTGATGTGCAGTTGGTCAGTCTGGTGGGCCTGGACGGTGATCGGGTAATGCGCGGCGTCGCTTCCCTCCGCCGAGACCACCCGCACGCCGTCGATCTCGGCGTTGCCCAGGCCGCTGCTGTCAACCGGATACGACTCGAAGACGACCAACGTGTCGAACAATTGGGCAGTGCCCGCCGCCGACATGATGTGCGACAGTTCGACATAGTGATGGTCGAGCAGACGGGTGTTGGCCGCCTGCAAGCGCGTCAATGTGTCTTCGATGGTCCACTCTCGGCACACGTTCACCGCGACCGGCACCGTATTGATGAACAGGCCGATCATCGACTCCACGCCCGGCAGATCGGCGGGCCGTCCGGAAACCGTGCTACCGAACACCACGCGTTCGACGCCGAGCAGGTTCCCCAGCACGACAGCCCAGGCGAACTGCACGATCGTCGCCATCGTCACGGATTGTGCCCTGGTGAATTCCACCAGCTCGTCCGTTGCGGCGCGATCGAGCACCACAGCCAGATCGATCGGGATATCGACGGTCGCGTCCGTGCGCGGGTCTGCGACCAAGGTGGGTTCGCTGACATCGCGTAGTACGTCTCGCCACGCCTCGATGCCGATGGACAACTCGCGCCGGTCCAGCCAAGCCAAGTAGTCGCGGTACGAAGCCGCGGCAGGCAACAGATCCGCCTGTCCGCCCACCGCGTACAGGCCGATCAGCTCACGCCACAGCAGCGGCAACGACCAACCATCCAACAGCAGGTGATGAGCCGTCAGCACGATCCGGAAGTCTTGCGCCGTCACGGCAATGATCAGGAACCGCAGCAGCGGCGGGTCGGTGGGATCGAATGCGACCGCCCGCTCGGCTGCGATCAACTCATCCAGTTCCGCTGTGCTGCCGGTCATCTCGACTTTGCGCCAACGGAGGGCGGTCTCGACGGGAACCACCTGGGCGGCAACGCCGTCTGCCGTTCGGGTGAAGGCAGCCCGCAGGTTGGGGTGCCGTTCGAGCAAAGCGCGCGCCGAGCGCTGGAGCCGATGCTCGTCGACTGCTCCGGCGAGAGCGAGTACCGACTGCGCGGTGTACACGTCGAGTTCGCCTGCGGCGAGTTCGGCGTGGAATAGCAGCCCGGCCTGCAGCGGCGCCAGCGACCACACATCGGTCAGCGGTCCGTACCGGTCGGCGAACGCGTCCAGGTCGGACTGGGTGACCTCGACGAGCGGAACGTCCGCCCGGGAGAGTCCCCAGCTCTCGCTCACGCGGACGGCCGCGGCAATCTCGGTCACGGCCGCGACCCAGGCATCGATGAGTTCGGCGACGTCATCGTGATCGATCACCCGCGACGCGTACCCGACGTGTGCCGACAGTTCGGGCCCGGCCTCGGTGTCCATGATATTCACGTCGATCGTGACAACTGCTGCCGCAGGCATATCCGGATCGAACGCGGCATACCGATCGAACTGCTCATCGGTCGGAATCCACGCGAGATCCGACAGTGTCGTGAGATCGACGCCGGCGCGGCCGAGGTTGTTGAAACTGATCTGCGGCTCCGGCGACGCTGCGAGCCGATCGGCCGTGTCGGTGTTCAGGTAGCGCAGCAGGCCGTAACCGATGCCCTTGTCGGGGATGTCGCGCAGCTGGTCTTTCACCGACTTCACCGCCGCGCGCAGGTCCGTGTCCTCGATTCCGCTCAGATCGAGCGCAACCGGATACGCGTTGGTGAACCAACCGACCGTCCGTGCGAGGTCCGCTCCCGCGACAACCTGCTCTTCCCGCCCATGCCCCTCCAACAGGACCTTCATCCCCGCGTGTGCGACTCCGCGGCGCCCGCGCCAGCGAGTCACCGCCACGGCGAGACCGGCCAACAGCGCATCGTCGAGGCTGCCCTGAACGACCTCGGGCATCGCGTCGAGCAACGTCGAGGTCACCTCCGTCGGGATGGACACCGCGAGATGCCGCACAGTCGACTGGGTGTCGACGGTGGGATCCAACGCCGCACTGCCCAGCAGCGGATCAGCGGCCGCATTCACCCGATGCCACAGCTCGAACTCACCGGCGCGATCCACGGCGGCAGCCGTCAACGCGTGCGCCCACCGGCGCATAGACGTTCCCTGCGTGGGCAACTCGACCGCGCGCCCCTGTGTGATGTGCTGCCAGGCGGCCACGAAGTCGGGCAGCAGGATTCGCCACGACACCCCGTCGACAGCCAGGTGATGGATCACGATGAGGGCACGGGCATCGGCATCGACGCCCGCTTCGGGAAGCAAGCACACGACCTGCAACATCCGTCCCCGGGCTGGATCGAGACAGTGGGATGCCTCGGCCAAGGCCGCTTCCACCACCGCGGCGAACCCCGCGCTGCCCGGCGCCTCGTCGGCCTGGAAGGTACGGGTCGAGATCGAACCCGAGGCATCGGCGGCGCTTGCCGGCGGCACGTCGAACCGACGTTCACGGAGCGTCGAGCGCAGCATGTCGTGCTGCTCGAGCACCGCCTGCACGGTCGATGTCACCTCATCGATTCGCGCGTCCCGTGGCAGACGCACCAGCATCGACTGAGCGAAACGATCTGCTGAGCCGGGACGGCCGGTGAACCACGAGACGATAGGCGTGAACGGAACGTCGCCGACACCACCCCCCGGCAACTCTTCGAGCGACACCCGCTCGGAGGCTTCGGCAACGCGCGCCAGTTCCCGAACCGTCTTACGTTCGAATATGTCCCGAGCCGTCACGACGACGCCCGCGGACTTCAGCCGGGATGCCAACTGGATGGACATGATGGAATCGCCGCCGAGCGCGAAGAACGAGGTCGTCGCGCCGACCGATGTGATCCCAAGTACGTCCGCGAACACGCCGGCGATGGTGCGCTCCAGAGTGGTGGATGCCGCGATGGCATCCTCTCCGGCGGCCTCGAAGACAGGTTCCGGCAGTGCTTTCCGATCCGCCTTGCCGGTCGACGCGAGCGGCATGTGGTCGAGCACCGTGATCGTCGACGGCACCATATGCGCGGGCAATACGGCAGCGACATGATCGAGCACGGCGGTCGGTTCCACGACCGTGCCGGATTCCGGCACGACGTACGCGGCGAGCAGCGGTTGACCGCCGGGTCCCTTGCGACTCATGGTCACCGCCGACGCGACCCTCGGATGCGTGAGCAGCGCGGCGTCGATCTCGCCGAGTTCGATGCGCTGGCCACGAATCTTGACCTGAAAATCGATGCGGCCGATGTACTCCAGCGCACCCCGCGACGTCCAGCGGACGACGTCGCCGGTGCGATACATCCGTGAGCCCGGACCACCGTAGGGGTTCGCCACGAACGCGCCTGCGGTCGCCGCAGACCGATTCAGGTAACCGCGCGCCAACTGGGCACCCGAAATGTACAGTTCACCCGCGACTCCGACCGGCACCGGCCGCAATCGCGTATCCAGGACCACAGCGCGCACCCCACGGATCGGCCCGCCGATCGTGATCACGTCGGTGGGCTGCACCGGGTCACTCATCGTGACCACAATCGTCGTCTCGGTCGGCCCGTAGATATTGTGCAGGTGCCGCCCCGGCGACCACGCAGCAACCAGATCCGCGGCCACCATTTCGCCGCCGACCGCCAGCATCCGCACCGAATCGAGGTCGGCAGGCGACATCGTCGCCAACACACTCGGTGTCAGGAACGCGTGCGACACCTGATGTTCCCGGATCAGCGCGGCCAGATCCGGGCCGCCGAATACCTCCGGCGGCGACACCACCAGTGCGGCGCAAGCCGCGTGCGCCATCAACGACTCGAGCAGGACCGCATCGAAAGCGGGCGCCGCCACTTGCAGTACTCGCGACGCGCCATCCACCCGGTAACGATCACGCTGCTCAGCCGCGAACCCGGCCACGCCCTCATGCGTGACGACGACTCCCTTGGGCGTTCCGGTCGAACCCGAGGTGTAGACCAGATACGCCGCATCCTGAACTTGCAGTGCGCGTGGGCGATCCGCGGCCGTGATCGCACCGCGGGGATAGGTGGCGATCTCTGCGGCCGAACGCGGATCGTCGAGCACCAGCCATTCGATACCGCCTGGCAGCGACGCATGCGCGGACGCCACCGTGATGCCGACTCCGACACCGGAATCCTGCACCATGTGCGCGATCCGCTCGGTGGGATACCGCAGGTCCACCGGGACGAACGTGGCGCCGGTCTTCGCGATCGCCCACATGGCGACGTGATAGTCGACCGACCGCGGTACTGCCAACGCGGTGAACGCCCCCGGCCCGACGCCACGGGCGAGCAGATGACCGGCGAGTTGGTTGGCACGACGGTCGAGCTCCCCGTAGGTGAGGGTCTCGGTGTCTCCGATGAGGGCAATCGCCGAGGGGTCTGCCGCTACGGCGGCTGCCAACACGTCGGGAAGCAGACACGGTGGGACGTCGCCGCCGCCAACCGCCGGGAGCAGACGTCCGGTCTCCTCGGCGCTCAGCAGCCCGATGTCACCTACCGGCCGGGTCGGATCGGAGATGACCGCTTCGAGGACGCGGATAAACCTCTCGGCAAACGATTCCGCCGTCGATTCGACGAACAGGTCAGTGGCGTAGATGATCTCACCGTCGATCCCGGCCGGCCGAGAGCCCTCGAGACGTTCGGTCACCAGCACGGTGAGATCGGCCTTGGCCTGCGCGATACCGGGATCGAGAAGCTCGACGCCGATACCGGGAAGTTCGAATCGCGCCGCCCGCATGTTCTGCAGGCCGAACATCACCTGGAACAGTGGCGAATACGCCGTCGAACGCGGACGATCGAGGACGTCCACCAGCCGCTCGTAAGGCAGGTCCGCGTGTGCGAGCGCCGCCACGTCGACGCCGCGTACCTCGGCCAACAATTCCCGGAAGGACTGGTCATCGCGGAGGCGGGTGCGCAACACTACCGTGTTGACGAACATTCCCACGAGATCGTCGAGGGCCTGACTGCCGCGACCTGCGACGGGAGTGCCTACCGAGACGTCCTCGCTGTGCGCGGTGCGAGCCAGCAGGATCGCCAGCGCGGCGTGCAGCACGACGAACACCGTGACACCTTCACGGTGCGCCAGCCGCACGATGTCGTCGTGCAACCGCGCCGACATCCCGAAGCGAACATTGCCGCCGACCATCGACATGGCGGCAGGCCGGGGCCGATCGGTCGGCAGGCCGAGCAGTTCCGGAGCATCGCCGAGAGTCTCGGTCCAGTAGGCGATCTGCCGCGCGATCAACGACGTCGGATCGTCCTCGGAGCCGAGCATCTCCCGCTGCCACATCGCGTAGTCGGCGTACTGGACTTCCAACGGCTCCCACTGCGGCGCTCTACTCTTCGCACGCGCCCGGTAGGCGGCGAACACATCGCGGGCCAGCGGTGCCATCGACGAACCGTCGGCCGCGATGTGATGGACCACCACCACCAGCACATGATCGTCGACGCCGGCACGATACAGCTGTGCTCGCACCGGCGCCGATTCCGCGATATCGAATCCCGCCTCGACGGTCGCCCGGATCCGGTCGCCGAGTTCCATCTCGTCGACGACCGGCGCCGCATCCAACACCAACTCGGCGGCCATCGTCGCGACATCCCATACGACCTGACAAGGTTCTCCGTCGACAATCGGATACACCGTCCGCAGTGGTTCGTGCCGGGTCACCACGTCCAGGAGCGCTGCCCGCAAGGCATCGACATCCAGCCGACCGGTCAACCGGGCCGCGAAACAGAGGTTGTATGCCGCCGAGGAGGTATCGAACTGATTGAGGAACCACATCCGTCGTTGCGCCGCCGCCAACGGAACCACCGCCGGTCGCGGCCGCGGCGCGAGTGGCGGCGCAGTGGAGTGCGTTCGCGTAGCGATCCGGTCAGCCAGTCCGGCAATCGTCGGCTCGTCGAAGATGTCACGGATGCCGAGATCGACCCCGAGGGCCGCGCCGGCCCGTGCTGCGATCTGGGCAGCCGACAGCGAATTGACACCGATCTCGAAGACGTTCGCAGTGACGCTCACCCGGTCGGCCCCCGTAACCTCGGCGACAACGTGGGCGAGGACCACTTCACGATCAGTTCGGGGTGAGACGAACTCCGCGTCGTCGTCGAACACCGGTTGCGGCAACGCGGCTCGGTCGAGCTTGCCGTTCGCGGAGAGCGGTATCGAATCGATCACCTGCACTCCGGCCGGCACCAGGTATGCCGGCAGCGACCGGGTGAGTTGGTCACGAATCGCACGCCCATCGGTTACCGCGCCGGGCACGAGCGTCACGTATCCGACGATTCGTTCCGCCGTCGCGATGGCCACGGCGTGTACGACCTGGGGAATTGCGGACAACGCCGCTTCGATATCGCCCGGTTCCACCCGCTGACCGCGCACCTTCACCTGAAAGTCATTGCGGCCCAGAAACTCCAGCTCTCCGGTCTCGGTCCACCGGACGAGGTCGCCGGTGCGATACAGCCGCTCACCCATCACTCCGAATGGGTGCGCGACAAAGACGCCACAGGTGAGGCCGGCGCGTGCGTGATAACCGCGCGCCAGCTGAATCCCCGACACGTACAGGTCGCCGACAACACCGACCGGCACCGGCCGCAGTCGCGCGTCCAGCACGTAGACCTTCATGCCGGACACCGGCTTACCGATCGGCACAGTCGCATGGATCGTCCCACCCGGCAGGCAACGGTGCGCGGTCACAACCTCCGCCTCCGCCGGGCCGTACCAGTTCACCACCTCGGCATTCACGAACACGCGCGCCGCCGAGTCGACCGTGCGCTGTGCCAGCGCCTCACCCGCGGCGAATACCCGCCGAATTGATGACAGCTGCTCGGCGCCGGTGGACTCGATCAGGACATCGAGCATGGACGGGACGAAGTGCACCGTGGTGACCCGATAGCTCGCGATGACACCGGCCAAATACCCTGGATCGCGGTGCCCGTCGGGCTCGGCGACGACGATGTGCGCGCCGGTCTGCAACGGCCAGAACAACTCCCACACAGCGATGTCGAACGTGATCGGGGTCTTGTAGAGCACCGCGTCAGACGCGTCGTGTGGCCACTGCTGCTGCGCCCACGCCAACTGGCTCACGGTCGCGGCATGGGTCAGGGCGACCCCCTTGGGCATGCCGGTGGAGCCCGAGGTGAACAAAACGTAGGCGATGTTGTCCGCCCGAAGAGGCGCACGCCGATCCACGTTCGTGACAGGGGCATCGGACAGATCGGCCACGTCCGCGTGATCGATCCGCACGGACTCGAAGCCCTCCGGCAACTCATCGCCGTCCACCGAGGTCGTGAGCACCATCAACGGTTGCCCCGCGGTGAGCACGCTCGCGATCCGCGCACTCGGATGATCCGGATCGATCGGCAGGAACGCCGCACCAGTCTTCACCACCGCGTACAGCGTGGTGACGAGCTCGACAGACCTCCGGATCGCCACCGCCACCACGGTTTCCGGCCCCGCGCCCCGCGCGATGAGCCAACGGGCCAGACGATTGACGCGGGTGTCGAAATCCCGGTAGGTCGCGGCGCTACCGTCCGGAAGTCGCAGCGCCGGAGCGTCCGGCGTGCGTGCGACCTGTGCGTCGAACGCATCGACGAGCGTCCGGCCGGGTACGGCGGGGACGGCAGTGTCGTTCCATCGCTCCAAGATCTTCTGCCGCTCGGCAACACCGAGCAATTCGATCTCGCCCACAGTCGAATCGGCATCTGTCGCGGCAGCGTCGAGAACACGGACGAATTGTTCGGCGAAACGCCGGACAGTGTCTTCGTCGAAGAGATCCGTGGCATACGTCAAGCGCAGCGAGATACCGGTCGGCTCATTGTGCGTGCCGTGTCCCTCAGCCATCATGAGCATCAGGTCGTAGATCGCGGCACTGTCGCCCGGGTCGACGTTCTCGACAGTCAGACCAGGAAGTTCGACCCGAGCGCGCTCCATATTCTGGTAGGCGAGCATTACCTGGAACAACGGCGTATGCGCTGTCGAGCGGTTCGGGTTCAGGGCATCCACCAACTGCTCGAACGGCACGTTGGTGTGGTCGAAAGCCTCGATGTCGGTGCGCCGCACCTCATCGAGCAAGCTCATGAACGTTTGATCGAGTGAGATCCGAGTGCGCATCACCAAGGTGTTGACGAACATTCCGACGAGGTTGTCCAAGGATCTGTCCCCGCGACCCGCGTGTGGTACACCGATGGTGATGTCGTCCCCGCCGGACAGTTTCGACAGCAACACCGCCAGCGCCGTGTGGACCACCATGAATGTGGTGGCCCCGGCGCGACGCGCGAGCGACTCCAGCCGGCCCTGCAGCTCACCGGGTATCGCGACGTGGAGCACGGCGCCACGTTGGGTCTGCTCGATCGGTCGCGGCCGATCGGTCGGCAGCTCGACCAGATCAGGTATGCCCGCGAGTTGGGATCGCCAGTAGGCGATGTCTCGAGCCGCGTACGAATCCGGGTCGTCGACCGAGCCGAGCACCTCATATTGCCAGAGCGCGTAATCAGCGAATTGCACTGTCAGCGGTGCCCAGTCCGGCGCGTTCCCATTCGCCCGCGCCCGATAGGCCGTCACGAGATCAGTGGCCAGCGGTGCCACCGAGTATCCGTCGCAACTGATGTGATGTACGGCCACCGCGACCGTCCAGGCCGCGTCCGACAGCTGATACAACGCCACCCGCACCGGCACGCCCTTCGACACGTCGAATCCGACGCTCGAGAACTCTGCCAACCGCCGTGGCAGGTCGCGCTCCCCGATCGGCTGCGGTGTGAGATCGCACGTCGCGACGACGACCGCCGCATCCAGCACGACCTGCGTCGGCGTGCCATCGATGGCCGGGTACACCGTGCGCAAACTCTCGTGCCGCTCGATGACATCACCGAAGGCCGCGGTCAATGCGTCGATATCGAGGACGCCCTCGAGTCGAATCGCCAGCGGCACGATATATCCGGCCGAGTCGGGATCGAATTGGTTGAGGAACCACATACGGGCCTGTGCCTGCGACAGCGGAATACTCTCCGGCCGCTGCTTGCGAACCGGCGCGGGAAGACTCGGCACCGCACGCAACTGTGAGATACGCTCCGCCAGGTCGGCGACCGTAGGCGCCTCGAAGATCACTCGCACCGGAATGGACACGTCGACGGCGTCGCCGATCCGGCTCAGGGCACGGGTCGCGATGAGCGAGTTTCCGCCCAGGCCGAAGAAGTTGTCCTCCGCGCCGACCTCCGGGAGGTCGAAAAGCTCGCCGAAAACCCCGGCGACAGTCTGCTCGATGAGCCCCCGCGGCGCCCGGTACTCGGACTCCTGAGCGCTCACACCCGGCACGGGCAGCGACCGATAATCCACCTTGCCGTTCGCCGTGAGCGGGATCGAGTCGATCCGCACCACTGGTGACGGCACCATGTAGGCGGGCAGGCGTTCGAGCAGAAAGCCCCGGATCTGCTTGGCGTCGATCTCCGCTTCGGCGACCACGTACGCAGTCAAGCGCTGTTCGCCACGATCGGTGCGCACCTGCGCGACAGCTGCGCTCACCTGCTCGTGTGCGAGCAACGCGGCTTCGATGTCGCCGAGTTCGATCCGCAAGCCGCGAACCTTCACTTGAGAGTCGGCGCGGCCGATGTATCGCAGGTTCCCGTTCTCATCCCAGCGAACCAGGTCGCCGGTGCGATACAGGCGAGATCCGCCCGGGCCGCCGAAGGGATCGGCGACGAAGGCGGCGGCTGTCAGCCCGGGACGCTGATGGTAGCCGCGGGCCAGTTGGACACCGCCCAGGTACAGCTCGCCCGTCACCCCGACAGGTACCGGATGCAGACGTGAATCCAGCACGTGTACGACAACATTCGACTCGGGTGTACCGATCGGCACCGCCATACCGTCGACCCGGTCGATGCGGTGCGCGGTCACGCTCACCGCGGCCTCCGTCGGCCCGTACAGGTTGTCGATACGCGCGTCACTGATATCGCGGAACCGGCGCACAGTTTCCGCCGGCAGCGCCTCGCCGATGCACAGCACGCGCCTGAGGTCAGGGAACTCGCGCCCAGCGGCCACATCGAGGAATGCCGTGAGCAACGAGGGCACGAAATCCGCCGTCGTCACCCTGTGTTCTGCCATCAGCCGGGCCACCGCACCGGGGTCGCCGTGTGTGTCGGGGCCAGCGACAATCAATGAAGCGCCACAGGTCAACGCGGAGAACAGTTCCCAGACCGACAGGTCGAACGTGAACGGCGTCCGCAGCATCATGACGTCGCTGCCGCCCAGCCGGTAATGCTCACGCATCCACCGGAGTTGATTCACCACGGCGGCGTGCGGCATCGCCACGCCCTTGGGCACACCTGTCGAGCCGGAGGTGTAGATCACATAGGCGAGGTCGCCGGGTTTCAGCGGCCGAGTGCGATCAGCATCGGTCACCGTCGATGAATCCACGTGTCCGGTATCGAGTTCCTCGACCACCCACACCGGCACATCGGCGGGCAGGCTTTCCAGATCGGCCAAGCCGGCGAGAACAGCGCGCGGCTGTGCGACGCCGAGGACGGCACGCACACGATCGACCGGATGGTCCGGATCCAACGGCAGATAGGCCGCGCCGGCCACATGGATCGCGTACAGCACCGTCAGCAGATCGACTGAACGTCGCATCGAAACCGCCACCACGGTCTCTGGGCCGACGCCGCGCTCGATCAGCACTCTCGCCAGTGAATTCACCCGCGCCGCGAACTCACGATAGCTGAGCGAATCTCCGTTCCGGGCGTCCACCACGGCTGTGCTGTCGGGCGTCGCCGCTGCCTGCGCGGCGAACAAGTCCGCGATCGTCGAACTCGACTCCTCGGTAGGTGACCCGATCGACCGCGCGGTCAACTCCCGCGCCTCGTGTGCGGTCAGCAGATCGATGTCACCGATGGCGCGCGTGGGATCGGCAACGGCCGCGCGCAGCAGCCGCAGGTAGCGGTCGAACATCGCCTCGACGGTTGACGCATCGAAAATATCTGTCGCGTAATCGAACTCGACCGCCATGTCACCGGGCTCGCCATCCGGACCGATGGCATCGACGAGATTCAGATGCAAGTCGTATTTCGCCACGCTCAAGGCGGCCATACCTGCCGAAACCGTCAGGCCCTCGAACTCCACGGTGGGGATCTCGATATTCTGGAACGAGAATCCCACCTGGGTCAACGGTGCATGCGCGGTCGTGCGCGGCGGATTCAACACCTCGACGAGGCGCTCGAACGGAATGTCCGCGTTCTCGAACGCGGCCAGATCGGTGGCCCGGACTTGGTCCAGGATACGGATGAAGGGGGCGTCGGGTTCGATGCGTGTTCGCAGGACCAGCGCATTGACGAACATTCCGATCAGGCCGTCGAGGCCGGGCTCGCCGCGGCCGGCGATCGGTGTGCCGACCGCGATGTCACCAGTACCCGACAGTCGTGCGAGCAGCACAGCGAATGCCGCGTGCGTCACCATGAAGACCGTCGTGTCGTGGCGCCGGGCCAGCGCGGCCACATCCCGATGCAGTTCCGCCGGCAGCGTCGCCGAGACGGTCGCGCCGCGGAACGACTGCTCCGCCGGCCGCGGACGGTCGATGGGCAGGTCGAGCACTTCGGGCAGGTCGGCGAGCGCCGCCAGCCAGTACTCCGTCTGGGCGACGGTCGGGCTGTTCGAGTCGTCCTCGGTGCCGAGCAACTTTCGCTGCCACAGCGCGTAATCCGCGTACTGCACGGGCAACGGCGCCCACTGCGGAGGCTGTTGGCGAACACGAGCCTGGTAGGCGGTCATCAGGTCAGCGGCGAACGGTGCGAGCGACGACCCGTCGATGCTGATGTGATGGACGACAAGGACCAGGATGTAATCCTCAGGTGCACTGCGCAGCAGAGCAATTCGACAGGGCACTTCTGATGTGACGTCGAATCCGACTGCCACTTCGGCGGCGATGCGCGCTTCGACGTCGCTCTCCGCGACATCGACCGGGGTCAACCTGGGCAGGGCGACGTCCGCGGAGACGATCAGTTGGTGCGGTCCGCTCTCACTGTCCGGGTAGACGGTCCGCAGCGATTCGTGTCGGTCGAGCACATCCGCGATCGCCGCGTGCATGGCGGCCACGTCGAGATCTCCCGACATGCGCACGACCAACGGAACGTTGTACACGGGCGAGCTCGTGTCGAACTGATTGAGGAACCACATGCGGGCTTGTGCTGGTGACAGCGGAATCCGTTCTGGCCGCTCCTGTGGCACAAGTGGTTCCCGTACCACCGCGTTCGCGGTGCGCAGATTCTGCGCCAACGCCGCGACGGTCGGTGACTCGAAGATCACGCTCAGCGGAACGTCCACGCCGAATGCGCCGCTCAGGCGTGCTGCCACCCGGGTAGCCGACAGCGAGTTGCCACCGAGATCGAAGAAGCCGTCGAGAGCGCCGACGCGCTCGATTCCCAGAACTTCCGCGCAGACATCGGCGACAACCTGCTCGGCCGCGTCACGCGGGGCGACGAACTCGGTCGTCGTCGCGAACACCGGTTGCGGCAGTGCGGCACGGTCGACCTTGCCGACCGATGACAGCGGCAGCGTGTCGAGCGCGATCACCGTGTCCGGAACCATGTGCGACGGCAGTCGTTGCGCGGCGTAACTCAACAGCTCCGCGCTGTCGATACCGTCCTCGGTAGGGATCACGTAGGCGGCCAGTCTCGCTCCGCCGTCCGTCGCTACGCCCACTGCCACCGCTTTCGCCACAGCGGGGTGTGTGGCGAGGACGGTCTCGATCTCACCGAGTTCGATGCGCTGACCACGAATCTTCACCTGGAAATCACTACGACCCGCATATTCCAGCGCGTGGTCAGGACTCCACCGCGCCAGGTCACCAGTGCGGTACATCCTCGATCCCGCCGGTCCATAGCCGTTGGCCACAAACGTAGCCGCGGTATCAGCAGGCCGGTTCATGTATCCGCGTGCCAACTGCACACCCGACACATACAACTCCCCCACCACACCCACCGGCACCGGCCGCAACCACTCATCCAACAC